>NZ_WOWT01000007.1:0-151290 GCF_009746545.1 Oceanobacillus sp. AG | reverse complement strand
TTAGAACCTAACTTAAAATGCCAGGGGACCAAGCGAAGACATTCGCGCGGTAGCCGAAAAAGCGTACAACTATAGAGTGCCGGAAATACTGGGGTGAAGAGGGTACCGAGAAAAGCTTGACACAAACCTGTAAAGAAAAGATATTGACAAAACATCAATTTTCTTTTAAAATAACTCTTGTTGCCTAGAGGTGATGAACATGAAAATTTCTGTCTCACAGATTCAGAGAGGGAGCTTTAATGCGCCCCTTGAAGTGGAAGAAACAGTTGATGTTTCGGAATTGGAAACGATGAATAATGATATTCGCCGAATTGGACCTGCACAGGTTAAAGCTTTATTGACAATGGACCAGAATGAAGAAATAATTGCTTCTTTAACCATTAAAGGTGAAATGACTTTACCATGTGCAAGAACACTTGTGGATGTTCCTTATTCGTACGACATTTCGGTTGATGAAGTATTCTCTACTTCCCCATTTATTACCGAAGATGAGTTGGAAGAAGAAATTCATCCGGTTGAAGGAGAAGTGCTTGACTTAAAGCCGTATATCATGGAAAATATTCTATTGGACATCCCATTTCGAGTGTTCTCAGAGGAATCCAATCCGGAAGGCGCAGCACCTAAAGATGGTGACGGCTGGAGTTTTGTTCAAGAGGAAGAACCAAAGGAACAAACTATTGATCCGCGTTTAAAAAAATTGGCGTCTTTACTTGAAAATAATAAGAAGGAAAATGAATAGTGAATAACGTTCTTTTCATTTGAAGGAGGTGTAGGTCATGGCAGTACCTAAGCGTAAAACATCGAAAAAAGTAAGAAACCAACGTCGTACTCATAAAAAACTACATGTACCTGGCATGGTAGAATGTTCTAATTGTGGTGAATTGACGAAGCCGCACCATGTATGTAAAGCATGTGGACATTATGATGGAAAAGAAGTTGTTAGCAACTAATTGTTAGACAACAGCGAGGAGCAGATCACAATCACGTGGTCTGTTTTTTATTTTTTTCTTGTATAATAACTTGGAGACTAGAAGAAAGAATGAAAAGGGGCGAATTTTCTTGGGAGAAGTAATCAACTATGAAATAAATGACGAAGGTTACGGAACAATCCGTTTGAACCGACCGGAGAAGCAAAATGCAATTTCGTTACATATGGCAGAACAGTTACAAGAAAAACTAGTTGAAGCAAGAGAGGATAATTTGAAATTTTTAATTCTTACAGGGGTAGAGAATCGAATGTTCTCCGCTGGTGGGGATTTAAATGATTTACACGGAGAACTGTCAACTGGTGAAGCATTCGCCAGATTAAAGCCAATGATGGATGTATTGCAGATGGTCCTTCATTTCCCTGTACCGGTAATTGCCCTGTTGAACGGGGATGCGTTAGGTGGAGGATGTGAACTTGCGACAGCTTGCGACATCCGGATTGCTAAAGCGAATACAAAATTCGGATTTATCCAGTCGACCATTGGTATCCTACCCGGCTGGGGCGGTGGTACGATACTTTATAAAAAAGTGCAACCAGATTTTGCACTGGATTGGATTGCAAGGGGAGCTATATTAGACGCCTGTGAACTCGAAGAAAAAGGGTGGATTCACCATGTAATCGACGACAAGGATTGGGACGATGCCATTTATCTAGAAAACTATATAGCAAAGTCGGAAGAACAGATGCGTCTATTAAAAAAGCAATTCACAATCAATATCGCAGCAGATGAACTTTCTAGGCTGATGGTGGAAGAGGTGAAAAGCGCTGCTAGTTTATGGGAATCTGAAGCTCATAAGCAGGCAATTGAAAAATTTTCTAAAAAGAAATAGCTAAACATGATTCTATCAACCCTCACTTCTGCATACATTGATAGCAAAGTAATGAAGGAGGATTGCGATGAAAGAAACTAGACAGGATGCATGGACGAAAGAAGAAGATGTTTTACTAGCAGAAACCGTCCTGCAATATATTAAAAATGGTAATACCCAGTTGGAAGCGTTTAAAGAAGTGGCTGCTAAACTTGCAAGAACACCGGCAGCTTGTGGTTTCCGTTGGAATGCGACAATTCGGAAGCAGTATGATTCAGCGATCCGCAAAGCGAAAGAAGAGCGAAAAAAGGTGAGTAGCCAAGCATTGCGTGCGCTCCAGGCGAATGAGGGTGCTCTTGAAATGAATGCAATTGAGTCTGCAATACAACTTCTAGAACAATTGAAAAGTAAAGGCCCTGAAGCCGAGAATAATGAACAAGTGCAATTGATTGAGAGGCTTAAACAGGAGAATGAGCAACTGAATCAACAAATCGAACGGTATAAAAATGCTTGGAGCGAGATGGAAAAGTTATGGAATTGGGTGGATGGAAACAGTGAACGTAATCTCGGTGTTTAAAAAAACCACGTGAAGTTCGTTCACTAACTTCACGTGGAAATTTTTCATTCATCGTCTTGATTAGGGTGTGCGGCTTTTTCCTGGACACCTTGAGGTAGCCAAATCAATGGATTCTCCCCAAGGTCCCGTTCGAGATCATATTGGGCTTTTTGGAAACCCATCTTTTCCCAGAAGCCTTGTGAATTGATCCGTGGACTTGTTTTAATTGGTAAATCAAAGCTCTTTGCATAGTCCACCATCAATTTTCCATACCCTTGCCCTTGGTAGTCTGGTAATACTTCCAGCTTCCAGAGTGCTAAATAATCCTGTGGTGGGTCAAAATAGTTATCATATTTTTCTTTTATTCTGTATAAACTCATTCTCGCTATTAAGTTTTCCCCGATATAAACCCCGTAAAAAGGTGATTCACTATTGTTTTCAATCAAGTTGTTCTGTAAGTCCTCGAGCATAGAGAGTTCTTGGTTGCCATATTCTTTGAAGCGTTTAAATTTCTCGAGTGTTTTGTAGTTGATTAATAAGTTTTCCACCTTCACTTTATTCATACTTACATCCCCCTTAGTTTATCATGGATATTCATTCATGAAACATTAAATGATCAAAGCATGTTAGATGTATTCTTTCTCTTTATAATTATACATCAATTAATAGTTTTTTTAAATCTTGAGGTTGTGTAACATTGTTATTTCGAATATAGTAGAATCAAAATAGTGCAATCTTGAATGCCAATTTTTATACACTCAACTTACTTGAGTAGATCACTTCCATTCAGCGTAAGTGTTTAGCACGTTCTCCTGGCTAGATTTCTAATCGCCGTTCAGTTGCCCGGTGGACGGATGCTTTCCGCGGGCACAGCCGAAGCCTCGACGCACAGGACGTGCTAATGCAGACGTTGCCACAGGACGTGGCGTACTTAGTCTGCCTCGGGCTGAGCACTAAGGGGTCTCCGGACTCGTGCTATTCCCGCAGGAGTCACCGTCCACCGGGCAACTGAACTGGTTGGGAAGATTATTTTGATTGGAGGTTATTCCATCAAAATGATAGTTGTACTTCCCGAATAACAAATCGTGTTACAAATTGGATCTTTCCTCTCAGCAGGTGCGAGAGGTGTCTGGACTGCGAACCTCCAGAAGAAAGTTGCACTTATGCTGAATGAAAGTAATTTATTATTTGGTTTGTGAAAGTTAGGTTATACAGGGAAAATTGGTAAATCACATAAGGAGAAAATACGGAATGCTAGATTTTATTGTTTATATTCTATCGTTTTTTATTACGATTCCGCTGCTTGCCAGTTTTCTTGTTTATATTATTCGTATGATTCGTGAGCGGAATAAGTTAAAAGCGTTTCATGCTGCAGTGAATTGGACGACACTTTTATATATTATCGCTGTGACGATTATGCTTGGGATTGTATTTGACCGGAGCTTTGTTGGGATTGTTTTAATCTTCCTGCTTTTATCCCTGTCATTGATTGTATTTATCCAGTGGAGGATGGGGCAAGATGTACAAATTAAGAAAGCGGCCAAATTATTATGGAGAATATCTTTTCTTCTATTCTTTCTCCTTTACGGGTGCTTAATGATTGTCGGGATTATTAAATATTTGACAGCATAAACAGAAAGAGTGAAATTTCTGTTCGGATTAGATACAATACAACTTGGACTTATTCATAAAGGAGTAGAATCAGATGCGAATCGACGCGGTAAACATACGGAATCAAGGTCAGTTGATCGCTGATTATAAAAGCAATAGATCGGTTATGAAATTTTTTGATTATCATCCTTTTGAATCGGTGGATGAAAGGGTGGAGGAGTTAAGTAATAGATCATTCAAACGTGAGGAATTGGCGGCGATTCTAGCGGAGCGCAATACAGCCTGGGGTGCAGGGGAAGCAACATTAAAAAATATAAAAAAGTTTCATAACCCGGAAAGTGTTGTCGTCGTAGGTGGGCAGCAAGCGGGACTCCTCACAGGACCGCTCTATACGATTAATAAAATAATTTCGATCCTTCAATATGCAAAGGAGCAGGAAAAAAGATTAGATATACCCGTTTTACCCGTCTTCTGGATAGCAGGAGAAGACCATGATTTTGAGGAAGTCAATCATGTATTCTTCCCGCATGGAAAGGGGCTGAACAAGTTTCCGCTCAAGCAATCCCATTATAAAAAACTTCCCGTAACGGATATTGCATTGGACCAAAAGGTTGCAGCCAAATGGGTGGACGAACTTTTCTCCAAGCTTCCGGAAACTATACATACGAGAGATATTTATCAGTTGGTAACGGATGCGTTACGCCAATCTGTAAGTTTCACCGATTTTTTTGCCGTTGTCATTCATAAACTCTTCCAAGAAGAAGGGATTATCTTGATGGATGCAGCTGATGAGAGGATTCGTAATATCGAACAGGATTATTTTATCCGCTTGATTGAGAATCAGCCAAAGATCAGCCGAGGTGTATTTGATATTGCAAAAGAACTGGAAAACTGTGGATACACGGCTGCTCTCGAACTAGACCCAACTGATGGTCATTTATTCTATCACTTAGATGGGGAACGTATTTTATTAAGTCGGACAGAGCAAGGGACTTGGAAGGGCAAGCAAGATGAGATTGAGCTAACGACAGAGGATTTATTAAAGCTTGCGGAAACAAATCCAGAGAAGCTAAGTAATAATGTCGTCACCCGTCCAGTTATGCAGGAACTTCTCCTGCCTACGTTAGCATTCATAGGGGGACCAGGAGAAATTAGTTATTGGGCACTCCTGAAGCCTGCGTTTCATGCATTAGATTTGAAGATGCCTCCAGTTATCCAAAGGCTTTCATTTACTTATCTCCCTGAAACAATTAATAAAGCGCTCGTTGCAACAGGTTTAACTGTCGAGGAGGCAATCAACGAAGGAAGTTCCGTCAAAAGAGAGCAATGGCTCTTAGCGAAACAAGAGCCACCGATTGATGAGCTTGCTAAGAACTTGAAAGAAACAATTAAAGAAGCCCATAAACCACTCCGAGAGACGGCAGAAGCAATCCGGGATGATGTAGGAGCACTTGCAGAGAAAAACCTTCATTACTTGCAAAGGGAAATCGAATTTTTGCAACACCGAATGAAACTAGCTTTAGAGGAGAAGTATGCAAAAGATATCAAACAATTTGATGAGATTCAATTACTGCTTCGCCCGGGAGAAGGATTACAAGAGCGGATGTGGAATGTTTTACCGTTTCTGAATGAATACGGAAGAGAGTTTATTTCAAAAATAGCTCGTTCTAGCTGTTCTTTCCAAAACTCGCATTATGTTGTTTATTTATAATCCACTTTGGGAACATTTACCACCACTATCCACCACTTTTAAAATGAATAGAGAAAAGCTGTTAAACATTGATATGACAGCTTTTCTCTTTTTTTGTTTCTATTACTTTTCTCCAGGCAAGCGAAAATATGAAAAAATATCGAAAAAGAAGTGGAGGATAGTGGAGGGTTGTGGTAATATAATATTACGAAAGTGGGGAGAAGAATATGTTCATGGGGGAATACAAGCATAATGTTGATACGAAGGGCAGAATGATTGTACCCGCCAAGTTTCGTGAAGAACTTGGGGATACATTTGTTGTGACCCGCGGTCTTGATAAATGTTTGTTCGCTTACCCGATGAACGAATGGAAGATTATTGAAGATAAATTAAAACAACTCCCACTAACAAAGAAAGATGCCAGAGCCTTCACCCGATTCTTCTTTTCAGGTGCCGTTGAATGTGAAGTGGATAAACAGGGAAGGATAAATATTCCTTCCACACTAAGGACATATGCCGCACTGGAAAAGGAATGTGTTGTCATCGGGGTCTCTGATCGAGTAGAGATTTGGGCAGGAGAGAAATGGGAAGAATACGTGGAAGAATCGGAGGAATCTTTCTCCGAGATCGCGGAAAATCTATTGGATTTTGATATTTAAAACAAAAGCGGAAGCGACTGTTTAGCGGCGTGCAGACTGTGCCCCGTAAGAGCCAATTGGCGTGTCTTTATACAGCACGGATGTGCAAAAAGTCCGCTAGTCGCTGATGGAAGTAATTGAAGCAGGTGATCACTTGTTTGAACATTATAGTGTATTGAAACAGGAAACAATAAAAGGCTTGAATATAGTGCCAAATGGTACATACGTAGACTGCACAGTTGGCGGCGGAGGCCACTCAGAAGAAATAGCATCGAGATTGAATAAGGATGGACTCCTAATTGCTTTTGATCAGGACATTGATGCGCTAGAAGCAGCCAAAAAAAGATTAGCGCCTTATGAGGACCGGATCCAATTTATCCATGCGAATTTTCGTGAAATCAGTGAGAAACTAGAGAAGCTCGATAGGGATCGAATTGATGGTATCTTATTTGATCTCGGAGTTTCCTCTCCGCAGCTAGACCGTGGGGAAAGAGGATTTAGTTATCACCAGGAAGCCGAACTCGATATGCGTATGAATCAGGAAAGTGATTTGACAGCAAAGGAAATAGTGAATGATTGGCCTTATGAAAAGTTAGTAGGCATCTTTTTCCAATATGGTGAAGAGAAATTCTCGAAGCAAATCGCAAGAAAAATCGAAGACTATCGCAGGACAACTACGATAGAGACAACCTCCGAACTTGTAGAGATCATCAAAGAAGCAATTCCCGCTCCTGCAAGAAGAAAGGGGGGGCACCCTGCAAAACGGATTTTTCAAGCATTACGGATTGCAGTAAATGATGAATTGGCCGCTTTCAATGATGCACTGCATCAAGCAGCAGAACTTGTAAGTATTGATGGAAGAGTTGTCGTAATCACTTTCCATTCTTTAGAAGACCGTTTATGTAAGCAGGCCTTTAAAAAATGGAGTACAGCGAAAGAAACACCACGAAATTTACCAATCATACCGAAAGAGCATGAAGCGCCGTTTCGGTTAATTACGAGAAAACCAATTATAGCAAAGGAGAGTGAACTCGAGGGAAATCGCAGGTCACGCTCTGCTAAATTAAGAATTGTAGAAAAAAGAAAAAAATGGGATAAAGCATTTATATACGAGGAAGGGTGGAGAAAATAATGAGCGCAAATCAAGCGAGGAGCTGGAACGCGAATCCATCTCCTAGTCCAAATCACGAACCAAAAAAGGTATCTGTAAAGGTTAAGAAACAGGGTTGGATTACCAAAGGTGAAAAAGTCATTTATTCAATGATTGCTGCTGGTTTAATTATTGCTGGTATATTCATGGTTTCTTTATCTTCCGAGACAGATGCCTTAAACCGGGAATTACAACAACTTGAACGCACCGTCCAACAACAACAAATCACAAATGAAGGCCTCGCTTTCGAAGTGAAAGAATTATCCCGTCCAGAACGTATTATCTCCATTGCCGAATCACATGGATTAACTATTCAAAATGCTGAGGTAAAACAAGCGCAAGCAGTAGAACAGGATTAAGAGGTTATCGTATGAGGAAAAACAAGACGACACATATGATGGCGGGTATACTAATCATCTTTTTTGTAGCGATTTTTATCGTGCTAACCGGCAGATTTATTTACATCCAGGCAACTGGAGAAGTAAATAATATTTCATTGGAAGAATGGGCGAAACAAAAACGTACCTCTTCCTACACGCTCCCGGCAGAACGTGGCAAAATCCTTGATAAGAACGGTATGATCCTCGCCTATGACCGGCCGACATACCGTGTATTTGCCATTCTCGATGACGCATACTCGGAAGATCCTAAGAAACCGCGGCACGTTGTGGATGTTGACAAGACTGCCGAAGCCCTTGCTCCAATATTGGATGTGGAAGCGAGTGACATTCGTAATTCTTTACAAGCAGGTCTGGATGCGGATCCGCCGCGATTCCAAGTGGAATTCGGTAATGCTGGCCGGCAACTTAGTCAGAAGCAGAAAGAAGAAATCGAAGAACTTAAATTACCAGGAATTTACTTTGATGAAGAGGCGATGCGCTTTTATCCAAATGGCATGTTCGCATCGCACATCATCGGGTTTGCAAGGGAAACAGAATTTGAAGACGAGAATGGAGAAATCAAGTCTGAAATTTCGGGTGTAACTGGTATGGAAAAGCAGATGGATGAACTGCTTCGAGGGCAAGATGGCTATATTTCTTACCAGCGGGACTTGTATAATTCAAAACTGTTGAATCCGAATGAAGTCATTAAAGAACCAGAAGATGGAAATGATGTCTACTTAACCCTAGATCAAAAAATCCAAACATTGTTGGACGAAGCATTGTCTACGGTAGAGACTTCCTATAGCCCGGAACGGATGACGGCTGTAGTGATGCATGCGAAGACCGGGGAAGTCCTAGCGATGAGTAGTCGACCAAGCTATAATCCGAACAATCCCGCAGACGTACAGAATTGGTATAATGACGTTATCTCCACGCCAATTGAGCCGGGCTCTACTGTGAAGATGTTTACTTGGGCCGCTGCGATTGAGGAAGGCGTATATAACGGCGATGAGACATACTTATCTGGAACATATAATGTAAATGAGAAAATTATCCCGATCCGAGATGTAAACGAAGGAAAAGGTTGGGGAACAATAACCTTTGATGAAGGATTTGAACGTTCTTCAAACGTGGCAGCTTCGAAGCTCGTTTGGGAAAAGTTAGGAACAGAGAAGTTTTTAGATTATCTACATGCATTTGATATGGATAAAACGACAGAAATCGATTTGCCAGGGGAGATTACCGGTGAGATTTTATATAATTGGCCTCGTGAAAAACTCACTACCTCTTTTGGTCAAGGAAGCACGGTTACGCCAATTCAGATGATGAAAGCAGCAACTGCAATTGCAAATGATGGAAAAATGGTGAAACCATATGTCATCAATAAAATTGTTGACTCATCAACTTCTGAGGTAATTGATCAAAATGAACCGGAAGTTGTTTCCGAACCAATATCCCCGGAAACCGCAGAACAAGTACGCGGTTTATTACAGCGGGTTGTTGAAGGGAAAAATGGTACGGGAAGACAATTCCGCCTTGAAGATTACTCGATCGGCGGGAAGACTGGTACAGCTCAAATCCCTAGCGCGGATGGAGGCGGGTATTTAAAAGGCAGAGAAAATATGATCTTTTCATTTTTAGGAATGGCCCCGATTGAAGATCCGGAATTGGTCATGTTCGTCTCTGTGCAGCAGCCAAAGCTTGAAGCTGGTGAACATGGATCTCAACCTGTTTCTTTTATAGTGAAAAGCGTAATGGAAAACAGTTTACATTATTTAAATATCGATCCAGATGGTGAAGATATCGAGGAAATTGAACGAGTTGAAATCCCTGAACTTACAGGAAAAAATCCAGAGAAAATCGCTGCTCAACTTGAGGAAAAAGGATTTAACGTAACTACAGTTGGTAGTGGAAAACAAGTGACGGAAGCTAATGTGACAGCGGGAGAAAAAATCCTACCGACAAAACATATTATTCTTGTCACGGATGAACCAGCAATGCCAGACATAATGGGATGGTCTCAACGCCAAGTTGTCGAGCTGGCAGATATGCTGGATTTACAGCTTGAAAGTTTCGGAAATGGCTATGTTGTAATGCAAAGTGTTGAGCCGGGCACTTCGTTAAAAGAAGGTTCTTATCTTGGTATAGAACTGCTCCCTCCCGGGGAAGAAAGGGAAGAAGTTCAAGAAGACGAAGAGCAACAAGAAGAAACATCAGCAGATGATGAACAAGCGGAAGAAACAGATGTAGAACAAGAGGAAACAAACGAATAAAGACAAGGAAAACAGTGTTCTATTCGTTTTTTGAAGCTCATATAGTGGATACAAGCCTATCTATGAAGAGGAGTGCAGGTATGAAACGCGTATCCACGATTACAGTCAAAAAACGAATTGTCACTGTTTTTCTTTTTTCCTTATTTATTTTACTTATCATCATCTTCAGATTGGCCTATGTCCAATTTGTAATGGGGGACAAATTGTTTGAAGAAGCGAATGAACTTTGGACAAGAGATATCCAATTTGCTCCAGAGCGTGGGAAAATACTGGATATGACCGGTACACCGCTTGCTGAAAATGTCACTGCTCCGAGCGTGACAATCGTACCGAGGCAGGTAACGGATGCCGAAACGACTGCGAAAGAGTTAGCAGCAGTGTTAGAAGCCCCGGTGGATAAAGTATATGAAACGATCACAAAACCAGCATCAAGCGTGACGATCCGGCCAGAAGGAATTAAGATTTCAGATGAAGAGGAGCGGGCTATTCGTACATTAAACCTTCCCGGGGTCTATTTGGCCAAAGATTCGAAGCGCCATTATCCTTATGAAACATCCCTTTCCCATGTGCTTGGATTTACAGGTATCGATAACCAGGGATTAATGGGCCTAGAGCAATACTATGATGAAAAGTTAAAAGGGTCGGTAGGTAGCTTATCTTTCTTTTCGGACGCGCGTGGCAACCGGTTAGATACACTTGCTGACGTATATACCCCGCCGAGGGATGGATTGCATTTAAAAACGACAATTCACTCTCAAGTACAAGCAATATTAGAACGCGAAATGGACTTAGCAGCTTTAAAATATAACCCTGACGGTGCAATGGCTATTGCAGTCAATCCGAAAACTGGTGGCATCCTCGGAATGACGACGAGACCAAATTTTCACCCGGAATATTATCAGGAAGCAGATGCGGAAGTATTTGACCGGAATCTGCCGATTTGGAGCACGTATGAACCAGGATCTACTTTTAAAATAATTACGCTTGCTGCCGCCTTGGAAGAAAAGGTAATTGATCTTCATGACGGTCATTTCCATGATGATGGAGATATTAATGTCTCAGGAACCCATATCCGCTGCTGGAAAAGGGGAGGGCATGGTCACCAAAGTTATCTTGAAGTTGTACAGAATTCCTGTAACCCCGGATTTGTAAACTTGGGGCAACTGCTCGGAACGGAGAGACTGTTTTCTTATATTGATGCGTTTGGTTTTGGTAAGAAAACAGGGATCGATTTGGAAGGGGAAGGAAATGGAATCCTTTTTAATCCCGAGAATGTAGGACCAATCGAACTTGCTACGACAGCTTTCGGGCAAGGTGTATCTGTTACACCTATTCAACAGGTCATGGCTGTAGCAGCTGCTGTAAATGGCGGATTTTTATATGAGCCTTATATAGCTTCTGAGTGGCTTGATCCCGTTACGGAAGAAGTTGTCGAACGG
Organism: Oceanobacillus sp. AG; assembly: GCF_009746545.1. Taxonomy (NCBI): domain Bacteria; kingdom Bacillati; phylum Bacillota; class Bacilli; order Caryophanales; family Bacillaceae; genus Oceanobacillus; species Oceanobacillus sp. AG. The sequence continues at coordinate 139,753 of NZ_WOWT01000007.1, read as the reverse complement.
ATTGAACCGACAATTAAGCACCAGGTGATTGCCGAGGAAACGTCAGAAGAATTACGTTATGCCCTTGAATCTGTAGTTGCACAGGGGACGGGCCGACCTGCATATGTTGAAGGGTACCGAGTGGGAGGAAAGACAGGAACCGCACAAAAAGTAGGTCCGGATGGTCGCTATATGCAAAATAACTATATTGTTTCTTTTATCGGTTTCGCACCGGCGGATGACCCGGAAATCGTCGTCTATGTAGCTGTCGATAACCCGAAGAATACAGTACAATTTGGAGGAGTTGTTGCAGCGCCGATTGTCGGAAAAATTATCGGGGATAGTTTACCGGTCATGGGAGTGGAAAAGCGTTCAGATGGATTGGAGAAAGAATATCAATGGCCGGAAGAGCCGCTTGTAGAAGTACCTGATTTAATTGGGCTGAAGCCAGAAGAACTTTCGGAGTACATGCTGAATTTATCCGTGGATGTAAGCGGAAGTGGCGGAAAGATTATTGATCAAGCCCCGCGCCCAGGTGAAAAAGTAGAACAAGGAGCAAAAATCCGGATATTCTTAAGTGAATAATAGATTGATAGATGATTGATTGTCATCCTTTTCCCATCGGTATAGTTCTTTGGAGAAGGGTGAACCGATGAAATTAAGCGAATTGATTCAGACGCTGCCTTTTATAAGTTTGACTGAAGAAGCTGGGGAAATAGAGATAACTGCTATCCATGCAGATTCCCGCCAGGTGACGCCAGGGAGTTTATTCATCTGTATTGAAGGCTTTCAGACAGATGGGCATCTCTACGTTCAAGATGCGATTGAAAAGGGCGCGCGCGTTATTATTGCAGAGAAAGAAGTCGAGAGCAAAGTTCCGGTTATTTATGTGAATGATTCGGTACGGGCTCTTGCAATAATAGCGAGTGCATTTTATGACAGTCCAACAACAGCGCTCCCTTTAATTGGAATCACAGGAACAAATGGGAAAACGACGGTCAGCTATCTTCTCGATGCAATATACAACCATTTTGGAAAGAAAACTGGTGTGATCGGGACAATTCATAATAAAGTTGGGGAGCGCCTTAAGGAAACGAATAATACGACGCCAGACGCGCTCATCCTTCAACAGCTTTTTCACGACATGAGGAATTCAGGGGTTGAACAGGTGATTATGGAAGTATCTTCACACGGTCTTGATTTAGGAAGAGTATATGGCTGTGATTTTGATACGGTAATATTTACCAATTTAAGTCAGGACCATTTGGATTATCATAAGTATGAGTTCAATTATATCTTTGCTAAAAGTCAATTATTCTCACGGCTCGGGAACACCTATGACGGGAGAAGAAAGTATTCCATCATCAATGCAGACGATAAATATGTAGGAATGCTGAAAAAAACGAGTGCATTTCCAACTATAACCTATGGAATCGATAGTGAAGCAGACGTAATGGCTGATGAAATTGAGCTTTCACAAGACTGTACGATATTTCAATTGAAAACACCAGTCGGAACGGTTAAAATTACGAGTAGGCTTACCGGCAAGTTTAATATTTATAATATGCTTGCAGCGGCCTCTGCCGCGCTGATTAACGATATTCCGCTGCATATCATTAAAGATACACTTCAGGTTGTTCCACCAATTCCTGGACGATTCGAGACGGTCGATTTCGGGCAACCGTTCGGAGTAATTGTGGACTATGCCCATACGCCCCATGCGGTGAAAAATATTCTTGAAACATGCAAGGAACTTAAAACGGGGAAGCTTTATTGTGTGCTTGGTTGTGGTGGAGACCGCGACCCGGCGAAACGCCCGCTTATGGCGCAGGAAGCCGTTTGGCATGCAGATTATGCAATTTTCACTTCAGATAATCCCCGAACCGAAGATCCGCGAGCGATTATCGATGATATGGTGCAGGCATTGGATGGATATGAGCAAACTTATGAGATAATCATCGACCGGAAAGCCGCAATCGAGAAAGTCATGTCTATAGCCGAAGCTGGCGACCTTGTCGTAATAGCAGGGAAAGGGCATGAAACATATCAGGAAATTGCCGGTGAAAAATATCCATTTGACGACCGGATTGTAGCTAAAAACGCGTTTTTAAATAAGGAGTTTTAACGATGTTATTTACAGTGAAAGAATTAAAATACGTATTTACGAACCATCATGAATCACTTGATGATTCTCTTGCAATCAATCGAATTACAACAGATAGTCGGTTGAAAACAGATCATGCTTTATTTATTCCGATTATCGGGGATCAGCTTAATGGCCATGATTACGTAGAACAAGCGATAGAAAATGGCGCGGTTGCAATTGTATGGGATGAGAAGGAGGAGTTGCCTCCTTCTATCCCGCGTGATTTTCCAGTTTTTTTCACAGAAGATACAACAGCAGGCTTACAACAGCTGGCCGCATACTATCGAGAAGAGATTAATCCGATTGTCATCGGGATTACCGGATCAAATGGGAAGACGACGACGAAGGACCTTGTAGCTGCAATTATGAAGACAACTTACAATACGCATGCCACATTAGGAAATTTGAACAATCATATCGGCTTACCATTAACGATTCTTAGTATGCCCCGTGATACGGAAGTGCTTGTACTCGAGCTTGGAATGAGCGGTTTCGGTGAAATTGATGTACTAACAAAGATTGCAAAGCCTGATTATGCAGTTATTACGAATATCGGGGAATCACATATTGAATACCTTGGTTCAAGGGAAGGGATTGCAAAAGCCAAGCTTGAAATAATCAATGGGCTAAAAGAAGGCGGCACATTAATTGTTGATGGTGATGAACCGCTTCTGCAAGACATACATACGGACGATTCAGAGGATATTATCCGCTGTGGTTTTAATGCGGATAATGAATTCCGACTTAGTGACGTAGATATTACAGTGGATGGGACAGCCTTCACGGATGCCCACGGCCGCCACTTTCAGGTTCCTCTACTAGGTAAACATCACGCAAAAAATGCCGGGTTCGCTCTTCAAATTGCCGAGTTACTCCATATCTCTGAGGAGAAACGAGAAGCGGGCTTACAAGCTCTGGCACATTCGGCGATGCGTTTTGAATTATTGAAGTCAAAACATCGGGCAACCGTTGTGAACGATTCGTACAACGCCTCACCAACATCGATGAAAGCAGCAATTGAAGTAATTAAACAGATGGAAGGCTTCGATACGAAAATACTTGTCCTCGGTGATGTTCTTGAACTTGGGGAATACGCAGACGCGTTGCACCGCTCGATAGCGGACGTGATTACTTCTCCAATCACCCACTTGTATACATATGGGGAAAAAGCAAAATTGATTACTGAAAATGTCCAGGACAGTGAAATTCAATGTAAACACTTCGGGACAAAGGAAGCATTAATGAGCGAATTAAATCAGCACCTTACAGAGATGAGTCTTGTTTTGTTTAAAGCATCACGCGGCCTTCAGTTTGAAACAATGGTTGAAGACATCGTGATTGAGCAAGAAGATAAGGAGCAGTAATTGAGGGGGAACTTGACATGAATATAACTACTTTAATAATGACGATAGGGATATCATTTTTAATTACTGTTCTTTTTTCGCCGCTTTTCATTCCATTTTTAAGAAGATTAAAGTTTGGACAAAGTATTCGCGAAGAAGGACCAGAATCACATCAAAAAAAGAGCGGTACGCCAACGATGGGCGGTATTATGATCGTACTAAGCATTATAATCACCTCGCTGATCATGGTGTGGAAAGTGAGCGGAACAATCGGATACGAAGTTTGGTTATTGCTACTCGTCATATTTGGTTACGGACTTGTAGGCTTTCTTGACGATTTCATCAAAGTAGTCATGAAGCGGAACCTTGGTCTAACTTCCCTGCAGAAGTTAATCGGCCAAATCGTAATAGCACTTCTATTCTTTTTTGTTTTACAGGCGAATGATTTTTCAACCTATATCCAAATTCCGGGGACGAATATCCAATGGGAACTTGGTTGGTTTTATGCAATCTTAGTAATTTTTATGCTCGTAGGTTCTTCCAATGCGGTCAACTTGACGGATGGATTGGATGGACTGCTTGCAGGTACAGCAGCCATTGCATTTGGGGCATTTGCAATATTAGCAGTATATGGAATGCCGCAGAACGATATTGCGGTCTTCTCACTGGCATCAGCAGGGGCACTGCTGGGCTTTCTCGTGTTCAATGCCCATCCTGCTAAAGTGTTCATGGGTGACACTGGATCCCTTGCACTGGGCGGAGCAATAGCTGCTGTAGCAATTCTTACAAAAATGGAAATCCTCCTAGTTATTATTGGTGGTGTTTTTGTTATTGAGACACTATCCGTGATAATCCAGGTGATTTCCTTTAAAACAACTGGTAAACGTGTCTTTAAAATGAGCCCATTGCATCATCACTATGAACTGATGGGTTGGTCGGAATGGCGTGTCGTTACCACATTCTGGCTAGTAGGATTCGTGTTTGCCGCATTAGGGATTTTTATTGAGGTGGGCTTAAATTGAGAAAACTAGAGGCTTTTCCATATCATCATGTGCTTGTTCTCGGCTTGGCTAGAAGTGGAACAGCAGCTGCAAAAACATTACTTAAAAACGGTAAACAGGTAAGGGTCAATGACCAGCAATTGACGACCAAGTCAACGGTCGTTCAAGACCTTGTGGCGCTCGGTGCTGAAATCGTACTGGGTTCCCATCCATTATCTGTTTTAGAAGGAATTGAAATCATCGTTAAAAATCCGGGTATTTCTTATGATAATCCCGTACTGATCGAAGCGGTGAAGCGGAATATCCCAATTGTGACGGAGATAGAAATTGCCTATCAACTCGTTCCTGGTACATTAATTGGAATTACCGGTTCAAACGGAAAGACAACAACGACGACTCTTACAACTAAAATGTTAAAGGAAAGCAAGCAACAGGTTAAAGTAGCTGGTAATATCGGTATCGTAGCTACAGAGGTTGCAGAAAGTTTAACAGAAGATGAAACATTAGTTTTAGAACTGTCTTCTTTCCAGCTTCAAGGAACGATAGATTTCCGGCCAAATATCGCGGTCATCTTAAATATCTATCAAGCACATCTTGATTATCACAAATCACTCGAAAATTATAAACAAGCGAAATATAATATATTCCGCAACCAGACGGAAGATGACTATTTAATCTATAATGCGGACGATTCGGATATCACGACAGCAATAGCTGATACGAGAGCAAGACGAATCCCATTTTCTACTACAAGGGAAGTTCAAAATGGTGCCTGGTCCGATGGAGAAGCGATCTATTTCCTAAATGAGAAGATTATGGACGTAGAAAAAATTGTTCTTGTTGGTGATCACCATTTAGAGAATATCCTTGCAGCGATTTGTGCAGCAAAATTGGCAGGTGCAACGAATGAAGGGATTGAAAGAGTATTAACAACCTTCGCTGGTGTAGAGCACCGTCTTCAATATGTAACAAATTTGCACGGTCGATACTTTTACAACGATTCGAAAGCGACGAATATGCTCGCAACTGAAAAAGCTTTAGCTTCCTTTAAACAACCAACCATTCTACTTGCAGGTGGCCTCGATCGTGGCGATGACCTTAAAGGGCTCATCCCTCATCTGAAAAATGTGAAAGGCCTCGTAAGCTTTGGAGAGACGAAGGAAAAGTTTAATGAAGTAGCAAAACAAGCAGGTATTCCTCATGTTTTAACAGCGGAAAACGTAGAAGATGCTGTTCAAAAGGGTTACGGAATCTCAGAAGAGAATGATGTGATCCTCTTGTCGCCAGCATGTGCAAGCTGGGATCAGTATCGGACATTTGAAGAAAGAGGAGACATGTTTATCCAAGCCGTGCATAAACTGTTATAGGGGCTTGGACAACATTGAACGGACTGCAATATAGTTGAATTGCCCCTATTCTTGGAAGAAAGGGGTTTTTTCATGCTTAGGAATCTCACGAAGGCTGAGAACCGACCAGACATTTTGCTGCTCACCGTTATTGTCGCACTCTTAATTGTTGGGGTCATTATGGTATATAGTGCTTCACATGTATGGTCGCTTTATAAATTTGGAGATGAGTTCTATTATTTAAAAAGGCAACTGCTGTTTGCCGGTGTCGGTTTTATCGCGATGCTCTTTTTTATGCTGATCCCATATACGACTTGGAAGAAATATTCTAATTTCATTCTGCTTGGCTGTTTCATTTTGCTTATCCTCGTTCTAATCCCGGGAATTGGAATGATTCGGGGAGGGGCGCGCAGCTGGATTGGTGTCGGAGCATTTAGTATTCAGCCGTCTGAATTTATGAAACTTGGTCTGATTGTTTTCCTTGCCGCTCTTTTATCGGAAAAACAGAAATATATCACTTCTTTTACGAAAGGATTTTTGCCTTCCCTGCTTCTCATTTTTACGGCCTTCGGTTTAATTATGTTACAACCGGATTTAGGCACAGGTCTCGTTTTAGTACTTACTTGCGTCATCATGCTTTTTATTGCGGGTGCCAGAATCTCCCATTTTGTAGGGTTAGGCTTAGTTGGTTTGATTGGATTTGCTTTTTTAATCATATCGGCTCCATACCGGATAAATCGAATTGTTGCCTTTCTAAACCCTTGGGAAGACCCTCTCGGTGACGGTTTTCAAATTATCCAATCTTTGTATGCGATTGGGCCAGGCGGGCTGATGGGGCTTGGAATGGGTAATAGCTTACAAAAATACTTTTACTTACCGGAACCGCAGACTGATTTTATCTTTGCAATTCTTGCAGAAGAGCTAGGTTTCATTGGCGGAGTAGGCTTGATTCTATTGTTTTTCCTCATGCTTTGGCGAGGGATTAAAATAGCTTTAGAATCCATTGATCCTTTTGCAAGGTATTTGGCTTTAGGAATCGTTGCGATGTTGATTATACAGGTGATGATAAACATCAGTGTCGTCATCGGTCTTATACCAGTCACAGGAATCACACTTCCATTCCTAAGTTACGGAGGCTCATCCCTAACTCTCACCCTCTGCTCCGTGGGCATCCTCCTAAACATCAGCATCCACTCGAAAATATAGCATTTAATACAATTAGATAAAAACTGTTTCTTTCCAAGATCATCCGCATCCTTCATACACCTCTCGCTTTCCACGGGCTAACCAGCCACCTGCGGAAAGTGAGAGGTATCGGGACTGCGGACTTTGGTAGTGGAACTGTATTTTTAAAAAACAAGTTTGATCCGGCATGAATTTTCATCACGTATTAACGGTCTGTAATACCCCCACTTTAAACATGAGGGAAGCCCAACATGTGAAGGTGGGGGAGGTAAGAAAAGGTAAGGAAATCCCCACTGAATGAAGTTTCACTTTATAAAATTGATGGTTTACTTGTTTTACCAGTAAAAACTTTCAAATCTATGACAAGTAAACTATCGATTACATACTAATCTATGATATAATTCTAATAACCTGATAACAAAGTTGAATTTCTATACAATTACGTTATCAGCGGTAAAAAAGTGAAAATAAAAAGATTTAGTATGCTGACAAAGGAAGAAATGGAGATGAATAAAAACAATAAGAATATAGTTTCCATTGAGGACCGTATTCCAAAATTAAAAGAAGCCCGTAAGAAAAAAGCGAATCGGCGTTTAGTTTTTTATATGACTATCTTTTTCTTCCTAATCTCGATTATTGTTTATCTCCAATCACCATTAAGTGAGGTAAAACAAGTAACAGTTCATAATAACTCGTTTATACCAGATGAAGAGATTGTGGAAATCAGCGGTCTATCTGAGAAGCAAAACATTTGGGCAATTGATTTTGCAGCAATTAAGGAATCCTTGGAGAATAGTCCGATAATAGACAAGGTGACGGTGGACAGGAAACTGCCAAATACGGTTGCGATCACCGTACAGGAAAAAGAAATTATCGGTATCCTTGAAGATGAAGAAGGAATCTATTTTCCGGTGCTTGAAAGCGGGGAACTTCTGGAAACCATAGAGCATCAATCATTTACAGGCGAAGCTCCGTTATTAATCGGATTTACAGATAAAGAATATTTGGCTAAAGCTGCTAATGAATTGAATAAATTACCAAAAGATATTCTAGACTTAATTTCTGAGATGTACTGGCAACCAACAGAAGATAATAAGAACAATGTATTATTTTATATGAGCGATGGTTTTATCGTGCAAAGTTCGATCCGAGACTTTGCAGAAGGTATGACTACTTACCCTTCTGTCGTTTCCCAGCTTGACCCAGAAGTAAAAGGTGTTATACATATGGGTGTCGGGGTCTATTTTGAGGCTTTCGAAGCGGAGGATGATGAAGATGCCGCTAATGAAGAAGAGCCGATGGATGAGTCTGAAACGGAGGAATCTGAAGAATAAAGCGAATGAACCTTTAATAATCAGGTAAAAACGTCAAAAAACGAATGAATCACACGAAAAGTATAGAAGGTGACAAGATTATTTTCTTATTTTAAAGGAAATCATCTTTGTCATGTTGAATTAATAATTAACAAGACTTAGAAAAATACGAAACTTTAAGATAAAATGATCTGTTCATGTTCTTGAACGATTATGCTGAATGAGGGGGTGCCTTTTCTTGAATAATAGCGAAATTCTAGTAAGTTTAGATATTGGAACAACGAAAATCAAAGTTATTATTGGAGAAGTATTGAATGATTCATTAAATATAATTGGGGTTGGCACTGCCAAGTCCCTAGGTATGAAAAAAGGTGCGATTGTCGATATCGATCAGACGGTGCAATCTATTCGGAATGCGGTTGAGCAAGCGGAAAGAATGGTAGGCATGGAAATTAATCGTGTCGTAGTTGGAATTAACGGGAATCATATTTGGCTGCAGCCATGTCATGGTGTAGTTGCTGTCCAAAGCGAAGACAGAGAAATTACGGATGAAGATGTTACAAGAGTGTTAGACGGAGCACAGGTGGTTTCAATTCCTCCAGAAAGGGAAATTATCGATGTGGTTCCTGAACAGTTTATTGTAGATGGCTTGGATGGCATTACGGATCCACGCGGAATGATTGGTGTTCGTCTTGAGATGGAAGGGACACTAATCACCTGTTCGAAGACTGTCTTACATAATACATTGAAATGTGTAGAGCGGGCAGGGCTTGAGGTTTCAGATATCTGTCTCTCACCGCTCGCAGCAGGTGCTGTGGCATTATCTGATGACGAGAAAAATATGGGTGTCGCCCTTATTGATGTAGGTGGCGGTTGCACAACAGTATCCATCTATGAAAATGATTATCTCGTAGCGACAAGTACGATTGCGCTTGGCGGCGACAATATTACGAAAGATTTGTCCATTGGCCTTCGCACTTCAACAGAGGAAGCCGAAGATATTAAGCTTAACTATGGTTATGCTTATTACGATGAAGCGAACGAAGAAGAAACTTTTGAAGTGTCAATAATTGGCAGTGATAAGAGACAAACGTATAATCAGCTGCAGATTTCTGATATGATTGAAGCAAGAATGGAAGAAATATTTGAGTTTGCCGATCGTGAAATCAGACGGATGGGCTTCCATGAGTTACCGGGCGGATTTGTTTTAACCGGCGGAACAATGGCGATGCCAGGGGTTTTAGAGCTTGCTCAAAGCTTATTCTATTCAAATGTCCGCATTGCAATTCCGGATTACATAGGTGTAAGGGAACCGCTCTATACAACAGGTGTTGGTATATTGCAATTTGCATACCGTAATGCGAAAATCCAAGGGAAACAGTTATACCCAGCTGTTACCGAAGTGGAACACGAACCAAACGTAAAACGGAATCCGAAACAAGTAAAACCGAAAGAACCAAAAGAGAAAAAGAAAAAGAAAGAATCTGGAATTGCTAATCTGTTTAAATATTTCTTTGATTGATTCAAAGATTAAGATGAATCAGCTTTTTAAACATCTGTAATTTTGCATATTAGGAGGAACGAAGTATGTTGGAATTTGATACAAATATGGAGGAGTTAGCGAAAATAAAAGTTGTCGGTGCTGGTGGCGGCGGGAACAACGCAGTTAACCGCATGATTGAGCACGGAGTAGAAGGCGTGGAATTTATCGCTGTTAATACAGATGCTCAAGCTTTAAATTTATCCAAGGCAGAAGTTAAAGTTCAGATCGGAGCGAAACTAACTCGTGGTCTTGGAGCAGGTGCGAACCCGGAAGTTGGAAAAAAAGCAGCAGAGGAAAGTAAAGAACAATTAGAAGAAGTACTTTCAGGAGCTGATATGATTTTCGTAACTGCAGGAATGGGTGGGGGGACAGGTACAGGTGCTGCGCCGGTAATCGCGCAAATCGCGAAAGAGCTAGGCGCATTAACCGTTGGTGTTGTAACTCGTCCATTTTCCTTCGAAGGCAGGCGTCGAGCAAATCAGGCCATAGCCGGGATTGAAACATTAAAGAGTAATGTAGATACATTAATTGTAATTCCGAATGATCGTTTACTTGAAATAGTCGATAAAAATACGCCAATGCTGGAAGCGTTCCGTGAAGCAGATAATATTTTACGACAAGGGGTCCAAGGGATCTCTGACTTAATTGCGAAGCCGGGTCTGATTAACGTTGACTTTGCTGACGTTAAAACAATTATGTTTGACAAAGGGTCTGCACTAATGGGAATCGGAATTGCGACAGGAGAAACTAGAGCAACAGAAGCAGCGAAGAAAGCTATTTCTAGCCCGCTTCTTGAAACATCCGTTGATGGTGCTCACGGTATTCTAATGAATATCACCGGTGGAACGAGCTTGAGTCTGTATGAAGTGCAGGAAGCAGCTGATCTCGTAACGAATGCAGCCGATGAAGAAGTGAACGTAATATTCGGTTCAGTTATTAATGAGAATCTGAATGATGAGATCGTCGTTACTGTGATCGCAACAGGTTTTGATGAGAACGCCCAGAAGTCGAATAAACCGAAACGGGATACGCGACCATCGATTGCGGAAAGACAACAAGCAGCTACCCGCGAACCGGAAGAACAGCCGCAAAGGGAAATGAAACCAAATAATCCTCGCCCGAAAGTGGAGGAAGATGAACTGGATATCCCGACATTCTTAAGGAACCGTAATCGCAATCGTTAATGCAAACATTGAATCTGATTAAAAAAGCCGAGGCATAACTTACTAACAAGTTATGCCTCGGCTTTTTTCTGTTACTTATTTTTTCTATTGTCTCGTTCCGACAAACCCCGGAAGGTTTAGTGAAAAGAAGTTGTTTATCGCATACAAGAACTGACAGACTTTTCATAGTGGCTGGTCTATACTTCAATTTACATCAAGTATAAACCCATCACGAATCAAATCGGGAGAAAGGGAGAGTGTATTGGCAATCTATCTTGACGCGGTATGGCTACTTAACTTCCTGCTGGATTACATGCTGCTGTTACTGACAGACAAATTAGCAAAATTACATACGAGTCGTTACCGCTTGGCTTTTGGTGCATTTGTCGCCTCTTTGATAGTACCATTATCCATTTATTATCCGAACTCCTTTTTTACGAGTGTAATCGGCAAAGTCATTTTCTCCATCATTATTATTTTAAGCAGTTTTGGTTTTAAAACAATTTATCGGCTGGTGAAACTGGTCACTTTATTTTACTTGATGAGTTTCGCTGTCGGCGGGGGATTGATTGCCCTCCACTTCCTTATCCAGCAACCAATCACCGTTTCTGAAACAGGGTTTGTCACGTATAACAAAGGGTTCGGTGATCCATTAAGCTGGTTGTTCATTGTTGTTTGCTTTCCGCTTGTTTGGATTTTTACGAAACAGCGTATGGACAAGCACGTACAAGATAAGATCCGTTATGATGCGACAATCCCAGTGACATTAAAAATCAACGGGGTGAGTCATTCCACGGAAAGTTTTATTGATAGCGGAAATCAGCTTGTCGACCCATTTACAAAAAAACCTGTCATCATATGTGACGAAACATTTTTATCTCCCTGGTTTGATAAGAAAGATTGGGAGCAGCTTATGATTGCCCATGAAACATTGGATATGGATAAGATTCCAAAGCAATGGGTCGACCAATTACGGATTATTCCATATCAAGGGGTTGAAGGGGGGAACGGTTTTTTATTCACGATTATACCTGATGATATTACGATTTATTACGATAACAAAGAAATTTACACGACGGATTTTCTCGTCGGAATTCAATTTGGCAATTTAACCGGAGATGGAAGCTATCACTGTTTGTTACAGCCCGAACTGATCAAAACGGCTATTCACTATTCTGCATAATAGAAAGGGTAGATGGACATGTGGAAATTACGTTTGCGAATTTTATGGTATCGTTTATTATTTAAGCTGAAAATAAAATCAAGTGAAATTTATTATATCGGCGGTAAAGAAGCTTTACCTCCGCCCTTGAATAAAGAAGAGGAAGCGGAACTCTTGAAATTATTAACGAAAGGGGATCAATCGGCAAGAGCAGTATTGATTGAACGGAATTTACGCCTTGTCGTATATATTGCTCGTAAATTCGAGAATACTGGTATTAATATTGAGGATTTAATCAGCATCGGAACGATTGGACTCATTAAAGCAGTTAATACATTTAAACCGGAAAAGAAGATTAAATTGGCAACATATGCTTCCCGTTGTATTGAAAATGAAATTTTAATGTATTTGCGGCGTACAAACAAATTGAAATCAGAGATATCTTTTGACGAGCCCTTAAATATTGATTGGGATGGAAATGAATTATTGTTATCCGATGTACTCGGAACAGAGGAAGATATTATAACGAAGAACCTTGAGTCTACAGTTGATAAAAATTTATTACGGGATGCATTGTCCCAGCTTAACAAACGGGAACAGCAAATCATGATGCTGCGCTTTGGTCTTCAAGGCCAAGAAGAAAAAACCCAGAAAGATGTAGCCGATATGTTAGGCATTTCGCAATCATATATTTCTAGATTGGAGAAGAAGATTATTCGTAGACTTCAAAAAGAATTTAATAAAATGATGTAACCACATAGCTTACTTGACTTTGCTATGATTTCCCAATTTCTTACTTTTATCAGCCTGCATAAAAATCCTTTTAGAGGGAGATACTGACCTTGAACAGCATCGACATCTGGGAGGGTTGAACAGAAATGGCTAGACATAAAGTAGAGATTTGTGGTGTGGATACATCGAAACTACCTGTACTAACAAATGAAGAAATGAAAAAGTTGTTCATAAGGCTTCAGGAAAAGGATGATCTCTCGGCGCGGGAAGAGTTAGTAAATGGAAATTTACGACTTGTATTGAGCGTCATTCAGCGCTTTAATAACCGCGGAGAATATGTTGATGATTTATTTCAAGTCGGTTGTATTGGACTAATGAAATCGATTGATAACTTTGACTTAGGTCATAATGTGCGCTTCTCCACTTATGCGGTACCGATGATTATCGGTGAAATCCGTCGTTATCTCAGAGATAATAATCCAATCCGTGTATCCCGTTCGCTCCGGGATATCGCTTATAAGTCCCTGCAAGCGAGGGAACTCTTGATGAGTAAAACTTCAAGAGAACCGACACATAAAGAGATTGCCGAAGAAACGGGAATCCCTGAAGAAGACATTGTATTTGCCCTTGATGCAATTCAAGAACCAGTCTCCTTGTTTGAACCGATTTATAATGATGGGGGTGACCCGATTTATGTTGTCGATCAAATTAGTGATGAGAAAGACAAGGCGACTAACTGGGATGATAAAATATCGCTCAAGGAAGGTATCGTACAATTAAATGAACGGGAAAAGATGATTGTTAACAAACGATTTTTCCAAGGAAAGACGCAAATGGAAGTCGCTGAAGAAATCGGAATCTCACAAGCGCAAGTATCAAGATTAGAGAAAGCGGCTATTAAGCAAATGAATAAACGAATGTTTGAATAGTACTTATAGATCATAGGCTTCCCTAAGAATAAAAAGCAGGTTCCCCTGCTTTTTTCTTTTGTCTTAAAATGAGATGCATCCGGCATATAGTATAATAAGAGGGGTGAAATTTTATGATACGGTTATCTGAACTGCAAATGAAGGAAGTTATTTCCGTTGTGGACGGAAGAAGATTAGGTTTTATTATTGATTTGGAAATTGATGTACGGACAGGTAAAATTATTGCACTCATTCTTGCAGACCGCGATACAAAGGGTGGTTTCTTTGGAAAGGCTGAGGAGGTTCAAGTACTATGGAAGCAAATTTTACGAATCGGAACAGACGTTATTCTAGTGAAAGAGTCCGCCGATCAGCGGAAATTAATGCTCCCATAAAAAAAGAAGTACATCTTTAAGTGTTATCTATTAGACAAAATATGATAAAATGAAGCAAAGTAGAGGGGGGTGTGCTTGGAGATGGAACCTTTTATTATTAAAGAAAAGCAATTATTACGCTTAATTAACTGGAAAGGGTTATCACCGTCACTCGTTGGCGGGATTACTACAAAAAATGGTGGTGTCAGTCAAGGAGATTTCTCAAGCTTTAATTGTGGTCTCCATGTTCAAGATGTTACAGAAGATGTATTAGAGAATCGGAGCACTCTTGCGGCATTAACCGGTTTTCCCTTGGAAAGCTGGGTTGTCAGCGAGCAAGTTCACGGAAATAAGGTACAACTTGTAACTGCCTCGGATAAAGGTAAAGGAGCGGCATCAACAGCCTCCGCGCTAAAGAATACAGATGGCATTCTGACTAAAGAAAAAGGTCTCTTACTCACTGCTTTTTATGCAGATTGTATCCCCTTGTTCTTCTATGATCCGGAAGCAGAAATAATTGGGATCGCCCATGCGGGTTGGAAAGGTACCGTAAAGGAAATAGCAAAAGAAATGGTTACACAATTTGAGGAAAATGGCTCTATACGGGAGAATATTCTTGTGACGATTGGACCTGGCATCTCACCGGAACATTATGAGGTGGATGAATATGTCGCATCCCAAATTGCTACAGATGTTCGTGAGAAGGTGCTTACTGATAAAGGTGGCGGGCGCTATTCATTGGACCTGAAAGAGTTGAATAGGGAAATCCTTTTACATTGTGGCATATTAAGGCATAATATAGATATAACAAATTATTGTACGTATCGGGAGCATGATCTATTTTTCTCTCATCGACGCGACCAGGGACGAACCGGTCGAATGCTCGGATTTATTGGCATGTTGGAATAATGTTATGAAGGAGATTGTTATGAAAAATGGTTGTAGCAACGAATCTTGAGGAGATTACAAATCATATTGCAGAAGCTTGTGAGCGCAGCAATCGAAAAAAGGAAGATATTTCATTAATTGCCGTAACGAAATATGTTACAATTGAACGAAATAAAGAATTAGTTGCAGCAGGAATTAAAGATTTTGGGGAAAATCGAACGGAAGGATTTTTAGAAAAATATGAAGCAGTTGGGGAAGGCGCGAATTGGCATTTCATTGGTACGCTGCAGTCAAGGAAAGTAAAGGATATCATTGACAAAGTCGATATGATCCATTCACTCGACAGGATATCACTCGCTAAAGAAATAAATAAGCGCGCAACAGAGCCAATCGATTGCTTCATACAAGTTAATGTAAGTGAAGAAGAGACGAAGCACGGTCTCAAAGTAGAAGAAGTAGAAGATTTTATTAAAGAAATTGAAAAATATGACAAGGTTAGAGTTGTCGGCTTGATGACGATGGCCCCGCACGTGGAAGATAAAGAACTAATTCGCCGTGTCTTCCGCGAACTAGCAACTTTACGTGATACAATAAGAGATAAAAAATATACTCATGCGCCGTGCCATTATTTATCCATGGGAATGAGTAATGACTATGAGATTGCAATTGAAGAAGGAGCAACCCACATTCGGATCGGTTCGAAGCTAGTCGGTGAATAAACCTACCCGTTAAGAAGAGGTGAGAAAATGAGTTTTAAAAATAAGATTAAAAACTACTTTACAATGGACGATGAGTATGAATACGAGTATATTGAAGAGGACAACTTGCCGGATAAAGTAACGCCTAAGCAAAAGTCTCAGAATGTCGTGAATCTGCAAAGTGTACAGCAGCCTGCTCAGAGAGTTGTCCTCTGTGAGCCAAGATCCTATAATGAGGCACAAGAAATAGCTGATAATATCGTCAATAAGCGGTCCGTTGTAATCAATTTGCAAAGAGTGGAAAGCCACCAGGCAAAACGGATTGTGGACTTCTTAAGCGGTACTGTTTATGCCTTAAACGGTGACATACAGAAGCTTGGTGCAGAGACATTCCTCTGTACCCCTGAAAGTGTTGACGTAACAGGATCGATTTCTGAGTCCTATTTGTATGAAGACGAATTATAAAAAGAAAGGTAGTTTTTGATGAATCAACTCTTAAGTCTCTTTAGTTTTGCAATCTATATCTATTCTTGGATATTGATTATCTATATTTTAATGTCTTGGTTTCCGGGAGCACGGGAATCTTCATTTGGAGAATTAATTGGAAGAATCGCAGAACCATACTTAGAAATATTCAGACGCTTCATTCCGCCGTTAGGGATGATTGATGTTTCCCCGATTGTAGCGATCATCGTTCTGCGTTTCGCGGGAATGGGATTAGAAACATTCTTCCGGATGTTCTTCTAAAGTAATGAAATTAAAGGAAGTATGAAATGGATATTTATCAGCATTTTCGTAATGAGGAAGCCCCGTTCATTGACCAGGTCCTTTCCTGGAAAGAGCAAGTAGAACGGAGTTATATTCCGAAGCTCACTGATTTCTTAGATCCGCGTGAGCAGCAAATTGTTGAAACAATTATCGGTACGGGGAATGAAGAACTGCAAATCGAAGCGTTCGGGGGTTCCCCGCATACAGAAAGAAAAAGAATGATTATTGCACCATTCTATGAAGAAATAACCGAGGAGAGTTTTCAATTAACACTTCTCGAGGCAACCTATCAGGAAAAATTTGTCACACTGACACACCGAGATGCGATGGGTGCCTTTCTATCTTCTGGTGTGAAGCGTGAAAAGCTTGGGGATATCTTTGTTGCAGATGGAACGATTCAAATTATCGTTGCGGCTGAAATTAGTCCTTATATTGTGATGAATCTTACATCGGTGAAACATGCGAAGATCAAACTGGCGGAAAAAGAACTGGCAAGTGTCCGCATCCCTCGTCCGAATTGGGTCGAGTCTAATAAGACGGTATCTTCACTCCGATTGGATACTGTGCTAAAAGAAATTTACCGTATGTCACGGAAGGATGCCCAACAAGCGATAGACCGGCAATTAGTTAAAGTGAATCATAAAGTAGTTCAAGATACAAAATATCCCCTTGGAGCGGGTGATTTATTGTCTTTTCGAGGTAAGGGACGAAGCAAAGTTGTTCAGATCGAAGGACAGACAAGAAAAGAGAAATGGCGGATTACTACTGCGACATTGGAATAAAAAAATATCTGTTTATGCAGGATTTTTTTATTTTCTGTCGAATTATATAAAGAGGGTCATATTAAAATAAATGAATAGGATTTCTTATACTTAGGGAGGTGGCCTTTGTGCCGTTAACACCGTTAGATATTCATAATAAAGAGTTTTCAAGTAAGTTCCGTGGTTATGATGAAGATGAGGTCAATGAATTCCTTGATCAAGTCGTGAAAGATTATGAAATGGTCATAAGGGAAAAGAAGAATTTAGAAGAGAAAGTTGACCTGCTTGAAGAAAAGTTAGGTCATTTCACGAATATTGAAGAGACCTTAAATAGATCAATCCTTGTTGCACAGGAAACTGCTGAGGAAGTGAAGGGCAACGCAACGAAAGAATCTAAGCTAATCATTAAAGAAGCTGAAAAGAATGCAGATCGCATCATTAACGAAGCATTAAGCAAATCAAGACGAATTGCAATGGATGTGGAGGAATTGAAGAAACAAGCGAAAGTATTCCGCACC
Organism: Oceanobacillus sp. AG; assembly: GCF_009746545.1. Lineage (NCBI taxonomy): Bacteria > Bacillati > Bacillota > Bacilli > Caryophanales > Bacillaceae > Oceanobacillus > Oceanobacillus sp. AG. Next base: position 121,925 of record NZ_WOWT01000007.1, on the reverse strand, counting down.
CGCCTGAAAGCAATTGTCGAAGCACAGCTTGATATGATTGAAACGAACGATTGGGACGAGCTTTTCGAAGCTGAAATTGGTGATGAGGATGAATTATTAAAAAATAACGCGTAGTAGGCTTGACGACGAAGGAATTTTTACATATAATTCATACAAGTAAACATTATGTGATAGATACAGTGACGGAGACAGTATAAAAGTATATGTCTGATAAGCGAGTCAGGGAAAGGTGGAAGCCTGATACAGATAGCTTTTAGAACATCACTCCTGATGTATCCACTATGAAATGATAGTAATAGTGGACGGCTCATCACCGTTAAGAGATTCTTGAGTGAATTTAAATATGTCATTTAAATTTATAAGGGTGGTACCGCGAGTCTTCTCGTCCCTTTTGGGATAGAGAGGACTTTTTTGTTACCACTCAACTTTCATACTAAAACCAATTGCTTTCATTCATTTTATTGGCGTTCTAATTACCGTTCAGTTGCCCGGCGGACGGATGCGCATCCTAAGGCACAGCCGAAGCCTCGACGCACAGGACGTTAATGTCAGACGTTGCCACATACGAGAGCGTTCTTAGTCTGCCTCGGAAGAAAACCGCTTCCTGCGGGGTCTCCGGGCTCGTGCTATTCCCGCAGGAGTCACCGTCCACCGGGCAACTGAACTGGTAGAGAGGGTTATTATTAACGGAAACTATCCCACTATGATGAGAGTTCTATTCCTTAAATGAAAAATAGTGTTCCAAATTCGGCCTTCCCTGGGAGCAGTCCAGACACCTCGAGACTCCTGCGGGAGGATAGGCCTAGGTGAGACCCCACAGGGCGTTAGCCCGAGGAGGCTCACCAGCCGCCCGCGGAAAGCGAGAGGTGTCTGGACTGCGGACCCCGGAAAGAGAGTTGCGCACTTACGCTGAATGAAAGGAATAATTAGTTGTTTCAGACGGTGAAAGTTGAGTTATGATGATTTGTTTATAAATTATGCCGAAAAGAATTTGAAGGAGGAAATGCATGATGGATTATAAAGAAACCTTAATGATGCCGAAAACAAAGTTCCCAATGCGTGGAAACTTACCAAATAAAGAACCCGTACGCCGTGAACAATGGGAAGAAGATAATATTTATGAAAAAGTGCAGGAACGTACGAAAGGTCGCCCATTATTTATTCTTCATGATGGACCACCATATGCGAATGGAGATTTGCATATCGGGCATGCCTTAAACAAAATATTAAAAGACTTCATCATTCGTTATAAGTCGATGACCGGTTACCATGCACCATATATTCCTGGTTGGGATACGCACGGATTACCGATTGAAACGGCACTCACAAAGAAAAAGAAGATTAACCGAAAGGAAATCCCTGTACCGGAATTCCGTAAGCTCTGTGAAGAGTATGCATTAGAGCAAATTGACAATCAACGGACGCAGTTTAAATCATTAGGTGTCCGCGGTGACTGGGATAATCCTTATATCACACTCACAAAAGACTTTGAAGCTGCACAAATTAAAGTATTCGGTGAAATGGCGAAAAAAGGCTACATTTATAAAGGATTAAAGCCAGTTAATTGGTCTCCTTCGTCTGAGTCAGCACTTGCTGAAGCGGAAATTGAATACTATGACAAACGCTCCCCATCCATTTATGTTACGTTCGAAGTAAAAGATGGAAAAGATGTGTTAACTGAAGGAGAAAAAATTGTTATCTGGACAACAACACCATGGACACTTCCAGCTAACCTTGGAATCAGTGTTCACCCGGACCTCGAATATGTCGTAGCAGAAGTCGAGAACGAAAAATATGTAGTTGCTGAATCATTGCTTGAGACGGTGGCTGAAGAGCTAGGGTGGAGCAATCCACAGGTTGTTAAACAGTTTAAAGGACAAGAAATTGATAAAGTTGTCGCAAGCCACCCATTCTATGACCGTGATTCACTTGTCATGCTTGGGGACCATGTAACGACAGAAGCTGGTACTGGTTGTGTCCATACTGCACCAGGACACGGGGAAGATGATTTCTATGTAGCTCAGAGTTATGGACTTGACGCACTTTCTCCAATTGATGACCGTGGAGTATTTACAGACGAAGCACCAGGTTTTGAAGGAATGTTCTATGATAAAGCGAATAAAGCAATAACAGAGAAGTTAGAGGAAGTCGGTGCATTATTAAAACTTACCTTCATTACGCATTCCTATCCTCATGACTGGCGGACAAAGAAACCGACTATTTTCCGTGCAACACCACAATGGTTTGCATCGATTAAAGATTTCCGTCAAGATATTCTTGAAGAAATTAAAAATGTCGAATGGTTCCCGAAATGGGGAGAAACCCGCCTGTATAACATGGTAAGAGACCGTGAAGACTGGGTCATTTCAAGACAACGAACTTGGGGCGTACCAATTCCAGTTTTTTACGCGGAGGATAATACACCAATCATTACAGAAGAAACGATTAGTCATGTATCTGAACTATTTAGAGAGCATGGTTCTAATATCTGGTTTGAAAAAGAAGCGAAAGATCTATTGCCGGAAGGATTTACTTCTCCGCATAGTCCAAATGGAGAGTTTACGAAAGAAACCGACATTATGGACGTATGGTTTGACTCCGGTTCAACCCATGAAGGAGTATTAATGAATCGTAAAGATCACCGCCGCCCAGCTGATATTTATTTAGAAGGTAGTGACCAGTATCGTGGTTGGTTCAACTCATCCATCTCTACAGCAGTTGCTGTAACAGGTAAAGCGCCTTATAAATCAATTGTCAGTCACGGATTTGTCCTTGATGGAGATGGCAGGAAAATGAGTAAATCATTAGGAAACGTCATCGTTCCAGGTAAAGTATTGAAACAATTAGGTGCAGACATTTTGCGTCTTTGGGTTGCATCAGTCGATTACCAGGCTGACGTTAGAATTTCTGATGATATTCTAAAACAAACCTCAGAAGCATACCGGAAGATTAGAAATACATTCCGCTTCATGTTGGCAAACTTAGCTGATTTTAACCCTGCAACGGATCAGGTACCTGAGTCAGAGATGGAAGAAATTGATCTATTCATGCTTAATCGTTTGCAGGAAGTATTGGCTGATGCACGTAATTCTTACGAGGTTTATGAATACTCGCCAATCTTCCACGAAGTTCATAACTTCTGTTCCGTAGATTTAAGTTCCTTCTACTTGGACTTTGCGAAAGATATTCTCTATATCGAGAAACCGGACGATAGACGCAGACGTAGTATCCAAACCGCATTTTATGAAATCTTGACAACACTTGTTAAGCTGCTTACACCTATTATTCCGCATACGGCTGAAGAAGTATGGGAATACATTCCGGGGGTCGAAGAGAAGTATGTCCAATTGACAGATATCCCGGAACCAAGAGGAATAAAAGGATTAGACAAAGCGAAATGGGATCAATTCATGAACGTTCGCGATGATGTATTGAAAGCATTAGAAGAAGCCAGAAATGACAAATTGATCGGTAAACCATTAGAAGCTAAAGTGACATTGGTTCCCCGCGATGAAGAAACGAAGAAAGTATTGGAATCAATGGAATATCTCCATCAATACTTAATTGTTTCAGAGGCAGTAATTAAAGGTGAAGAACCAAAAGCGAAAGAATACCGCTATGTAAACGTACTTGTCGAGGTACATCCTGGTGAAAAATGTGAACGTTGCTGGGTATCATCCGAAACAGTCGGAGAGGACCAAGATCATCCAACCCTTTGTACCCGCTGTGCATCTGTTGTTAAGGAATATTACGAAGCTTAATAACAAGACTGCTCTTTCTACTTGAAGGAGCAGTCTTTTCATTTGATAACTCATGTTTATCACGCATTAACGGTCTGTCTACCCCTACTTCTAAACAGGAGGAAAGCCCAACATGTGAAGGTGGGGGCTATACAGTCCGTAAATACCTGATTCTGTTCAACTAACATTCAATAGGGGGAAGGATTCCCCACTGAATGAAGTTTCACTTTACGAATAAACCAAGAACACTCGTGTTTTCAGGCATGAGAGGTTCTGTCTTGTGTTTCATATCTGTACAGTATAAGATAAATAAAGGAAAAAAATTAATCGAAGCATTTTTCGGAGGTTGCTGCATGCTGACATATTATCTCATCGCCTTAGCGATTATTGCACTGGATCAAATTACGAAATGGCTGGTTATTATTAATATGGAACTTGGAGAAAGCATTCCTATCATTGATGGATTCTTTCATTTAACTTCACACCGTAATAGTGGAGCAGCCTGGGGGATTTTAGAAGGACAAATGATTTTCTTTTATATCATTACCCTCGTATTTATTGCCGCAGCCGTTTACTATATGCATAAATATGCCCATGATAATAAACTACTCGGAATCTCCTTAGGTATTATTATTGGGGGAGCAATTGGTAACTTTATCGATCGATTGTTCAGACATGAAGTAGTGGATTTTGCTGATTTTACTATTTTTAATTATAATTTCCCCATCTTTAATGTTGCGGACTCGGCACTGACAATCGGTGTAATCTTAATTATTATTGTAACAATTATTGAGGAACAAAATGAAAAAAGGAAGGAAAAGGAAAAAGCATGAGTTTTCAAACCCATACTGTAACACCGGAACAAAATCAAATAAGGATAGATAAGCTGTTATCTGAAATAAATCCCGACCGCTCCCGGTCCCAAATTCAGACATGGATTGCGGAGGGCTACGTGGAGGTGAATGAACGACAAGTTAAAGCAAATTATAAATGCGAAGAAGGGGACGTCATTGAGTGGCAAATTCCGGAAGTGAAAGCTCTTGAAATTACAGCGGAAAATATTCCACTTGATATTATGTATGAGGACAGTGACCTGCTTGTCGTGAATAAACCGCGAGGAATGGTCGTACACCCGTCAGCTGGACATGGCTCAGGAACTTTAGTGAATGCACTCCTTTACCACTGTAACGATCTTTCAGGTATTAATGGTGTAGAGCGGCCAGGGATTGTCCACCGATTAGATAAGGATACGAGCGGATTATTAGTTGTTGCGAAACACGATCAAGCACATATCGGCTTATCAGAGCAATTTGCAAACCGGGAAGTGGAAAGAAAGTATATTGCGCTTGTTCATGGAGAAATCCCTCATGAAACAGGGATAATTGACGCTCCAATCGGAAGAGATCCGAAGAATAGACAACGGATGGCTGTCGTTGATAATGGCAAGTCAGCTGTTACTAATTTTCATGTACTGAAACACTTCCCCGATTATTCATTTATTGAATGTAAGCTGGAGACTGGAAGAACGCACCAAATCCGTGTGCATATGAGATATATCGGTTATCCGCTTGTTGGAGATCCATTATATGGTCCTAGAAAGACGATTGATTTGGGTGGTCAAGCGCTCCATGCCAAAAAGGTTAGTTTCACCCATCCGATCACAGGAAAATGGCTGGAATTCGAATCAGCCATTCCGACCTATTTCAGTGATGCGTTAAAAATAATTGAGAAAATGTATTGACATATGAATCAAAGTTTGAAATAATATATAGAAATAAGAAGACCTTTAATCATAGTCCCGTGAGGCTAAAAAGGATCGGTAAAAATGCTGTCATTTTATGAATCCCTTTTTCCTCATGTGAAAAAGGGATTATTTATATGGAGAACATAGGAGGAAAACAAGCGAATGAAGAAGAAAGCAACCGTTCTTGATGCACCAGCAATGAACCGGGCGCTAACGCGGATGGCTCATGAAATACTTGAAAAAAATAAAGGAGCAGATGACCTGATCCTTGTCGGAATCAAAACGCGTGGGGTACCACTTGCAAACCGTCTCCAGCAAAAAATTAAACAAATTGAAAATATTACCGTTCCCACGGGTGAACTGGACATTACACTATACCGTGACGACCTGGAAAAGGTGACGAGTAATGATGAACCCGAACTGAAATCTTCTAGTATCAATGTAGATGTTAGTGGGAAACTTGTTGTCCTAGTAGATGATGTGCTGTATACCGGACGAACGGTCCGTGCAGCGATGGATGCAGTAATTGACCTTGGGAGACCATCCCAGATTCAGCTCGGTGTGTTGATAGACCGGGGACATCGTGAATTACCGATTCGTGCAGATTATGTAGGAAAGAACATACCTACATCAGAGAAGGAAATTATTGTCGTTCAGTTAGATGAAGTAGATGAAGATGACCATGTTTCCATTTATGAAAAATGAATAACGAAACAACTTTTAACTAAATCCAGAGAGATTTAAAAGGTTGCGATTTTACATGTCTGATACACGGGACATGTCTATCTTCTTGCAGCCTTATTGCAAGAAGATTTTTTTATGCCAATTTAAGCTATTCGAAAAAATGGAGGGAGAAAGATGAGACATTTTATTTCAGTAGACCAATTGACAACCGAGGAGATTTATTCCATTTTACAGGATGCAGAGAAACTTCGAAACAACGATTACAAACTGGAACGGCAACTATTTGCGGCTAATCTGTTCTTTGAACCGAGCACAAGAACGAAAATGAGTTTCGTAGTAGCGGAGAGAAAATTAGGGATAGAAAATCTGGATTTCCACTCGCAAAACTCATCAGTATTGAAAGGGGAATCCCTCTATGATACGGCAAAGACCTTGGAAGCAATCGGAGCCGACTTCTTAGTTGTCCGCCACGAAGAAGACGATTGGTATAAAGAATTGGAAGCAAAAATGTCGATTCCGTTAATTAATGGTGGAGCAGGGACGAAAGAGCATCCGACTCAAACGATGCTTGATTTACTAACGATTTATCAAGAATTTAAAACATTTGAAGGCTTGAAAATCGCGATCGCAGGAGATGTCAAGCATAGCAGAGTAGCAAGGTCAAATGCTGTTTGTTTACAGAAACTTGGGGCGGAAGTATATTTAAGTGCGGCACAGGGGATGGAAAGAGATGTATTAGAATTTCCTTATCTTCCAATTGATGAAGCGGTTGAAGTGTGTGATGTTGTCATGCTTTTACGGATTCAGCATGAGCGCCACGAACATTCGGTGAATACGTATGACTATTTAGAGCAATACGGATTAACAAAAGAGAGGGAAAGCAGAATGAAAGATAACGCAATCATTATGCATCCGGCTCCGATTAACCGCGGCGTGGAGATTGATACGGAACTCGTGGAATGTGAACGGTCACGAATCTTTAAACAGATGAACAACGGAGTTTACGTAAGAATGGCAATCATCATCAATGTATTGAATGAATGGGGGATTTTAAGTGAAAAAGCTACTGAAAAATATCAAACTGCTATCTGAGACAGGTGAAATGATCCAAAAAGAAATATTAATAGAGTATAATAAGATATCGGAAATTGCCGATAAAGTAAATGTCAGTGCGGAAGAAGTAATCGATGGACAAGGAAAACTCGCCTTACCAGGTTTCATCGATGTCCACATTCATTTAAGAGAACCTGGCGGAGAACATAAGGAGACGATTCAAACGGGGACAATGGCAGCTGCTAGAGGAGGCTTTACGACAGTTGCTGCCATGCCGAATACAAATCCTGTCCCAGACAATCGTGAAAAAATAGATAATTTACTAGCAAAGATTGAAGAGGATGCAATTATACGTGTCCTTCCATATGCTTCTATTACAAAAGGACTCGAAGGAAAAGAACTTACAGATTTAGAAAGTCTCGGGGAAGCTTTTGCCTACACGGATGATGGGGTCGGTGTCCAGACTGCTGACCTCATGCTGCAAGCAATGAAGCGGGCCGTAAAGCTTGGTAAAGCGATTGTCGCTCACTGTGAGGATAATTCGATTGTCTATAATGGAGTTGTTCATGACGGGGAAGTGAGTGAACGCCTTAATTTGCCAGGTCTACCCGGAATCAGTGAATCTGTGCAGATTGCAAGGGACGTCCTGTTAGCTGAAGCAGCAGGCTGTCATTATCATGTATGCCATGTCAGTACGAAAGAATCTGTTCGAGTTATTCGGGATGCGAAGCGGGCGGGGATTAACGTAACAGCTGAAGTGACACCACATCATTTAATACTAAATGAACAAGATATTTTATCAAACGACGCTAACTTTAAGATGAATCCACCATTACGGGCAAAAGAAGACCAGGAAGCATTACTTGAAGGGTTACTTGATGGTACGATTGATCTAATTGCGACTGACCATGCACCTCATGCTGAAGATGAGAAAGCCCTTGGTTTCTTACAAGCACCATTTGGGATTACTGGACTCGAAACAGCATTCCCACTACTTTACACCCATTTAGTAAAGACAGGAAAATTAAGCTTGAAGCTGCTTGTCGACTATCTGACGGTTAAGCCGGCGGAAGTTTTTGGACTGCCATATGGTCGGCTTGAGGTTGCTGAGTTTGCAGATATCACTCTAATCGATTTAACCGAAGAATGGACGATTGATAAACATACGTTTTATTCCAAGGGGAAAAATACACCATTTAACGGTTGGACCGTATTTGGAAAACCGGTACTCACAATCGCAGGTGGGAAAGTTGTATACGAAGACGAATCCGTCTTCCTTCAGCTATGAACAATACAGAAAATGAGGGCTGGAAAAATATGCGTAAAGTCAAAATGAAACTTTTAGAAATACGAGAAATTGCCAAAGATACGATTGAAATGAAGCTTACGGATAATTATATAACGGAAGTGGCAAAACCAGGTCAATTTATCTCGATCGCCTTACCAAACCATACGTTGCCCCGACCGATTTCCATTGCAAATATTGATCGGAACAAGCAGGAATTAACTCTATTATTTAAAATTATGGGAAAAGGAACAGATGAACTTGCTGGATTTATCCCTGGAGCAGAAATTGACTGTTTCGGTCCGAATGGTAATAGTTTTCCTCTAAGGTCAGGAGAAATGACTAAAGTGTTATTAATTGGCGGGGGAATTGGTGTGCCGCCATTATACTATCTTGGTAAACAATTAAAGAAGCAAGGAGGAATTAAGATTGTTTCCATTCTTGGCTTTCAATCCAGTGAATATGTTTTCTATGAAAAGGAATTCGCAAGTTTAGGAGAGACGTTTATTGTAACGGATGACGGCTCTTATGGAATGAAAGGATTTGTGACAGATGCAGTGACTGGCGTTCCTAGTTTCAATGCTTATTATGCATGTGGGCCGACGGGCATGCTACGAGCGTTAACTACACAATTGCATAATAAAACGGGCTATATTTCTTTGGAGGAACGAATGGGTTGCACAATCGGTGCGTGTGCAGCTTGTGTTATACCAACAACAGAAGGTGGCTACAAGAAAATCTGCCATGATGGGCCAGTCTTTGCAGCTGAGGAGGTCATTTTATGATTGATTTACAAGTCGAATTGCCCGGCTTAAAATTAAAAAATCCTCTTATGCCTGCTTCGGGCTGCTTCGGGTTTGGCAGAGAGTATAGTAAATTTTATGACCTAAGCCTACTCGGTGCTGTCATGATGAAAGCTGCTACAGGGGAGGAGCGCCCAGGAAATTCAACACCAAGGGTTGCAGAAACGAGTAGTGGGATGCTTAATGCAATTGGTTTACAGAATCCTGGAGTAGCTAAGATTATTAAAGAAGAAGTACCATTTCTAGCAAATTATGATACAGCTGTCATAACAAATGTTGCCGGTAGCACGGTTGAAGAATATGAAGAAGTTGCAACTAAATTTAATCAAACCTCAGATGTACATGCACTGGAACTAAACATTTCCTGCCCGAATGTGAAAGAAGGCGGGATTCAATTTGGAACAGACCCCGAAATGGCAAAGCATGTTACAGAAAAGGTAAAGCAAGCAAGTAATAAACCTGTTTATGTGAAGCTTTCCCCGAATGTGTCTAATATTGTTGCGATGGCAAAAGCGGTGGAAGAAGCTGGTGCAGATGGACTGACGATGATTAATACCTTAACAGGCATGCAGCTGCATCTCCCGTCAAGGCGTCCACTTATTGCAAATAAAACAGGCGGCCTTTCTGGTCCGGCAATAAAGCCGATTGCAATCCGGATGATTTATGAGGTAAGACAAGCAACAAACATTCCGATTATCGGTATGGGGGGAATTCAAACGGTAGAAGATGTACTTGAATTCCTGCTCGCTGGAGCAAATGCAGTTGCAGTCGGAACAGCAAATTTTCAAAATCCACTTATCCTTCCAGAACTTATTTCAGAGTTGCCGGAAGTACTGCGGAAATATGGTTTCAGCTCGGTTAAAGAAGCGGTTGGAAAGGCGGTTATTGAATGACGAACTCAATTTATCTAGCATTAGATTTTCCAGATTGGGAGGAAACGGAACAATTCCTTACCCGTTATAATTTGCAAGGTGTGCCGGTAAAAGTCGGGATGGAGCTTTTTTACAGGGAAGGAATCGCGATGATTGAAAAATTGAAGGCGAATAATCATTCGATTTTCCTTGATTTAAAACTCCATGATATCCCGACAACGGTTCAACGGGCAATGAAGAATTTAGCGAAGTTGGATGTGGATATCGTCAATGTACATGCCCTTGGTGGTTCAGAAATGATCAAACGCGCGAAAGAGGGATTGCTTGCAGGTGGCGCTAGTCAAACGAAACTGCTTGCAGTCACAATACTTACGTCGATGAATGAGCGAGCCATGCAGGAGGAACTAGGGCTTCAACTTGCATTGGATGAGCAGGTCGAGAAGCTAGCGAGCCTTTCTAAAGCAAGTGGGGCTGACGGTGTTGTTTGTTCCGTTCACGAGGCAGAAGGAATTAAGCGATTATGTGGGGATGACTTTTTAACGGTAACGCCAGGAATCCGTTTAAAGACATCTGAACGAGATGATCAAGAAAGGGTCGCAACTCCTTCTGAGGCAAGACGATTAGGAGCCGACTACCTTGTGATGGGAAGAAGCATCACTAGAGCCGCTAATCCGAAAGCAGCTTATCATAAAGCGATAAAGGAGACTGTTATACATGGTAATTGAAAAAGAACTTGTCCAAGACTTACTGGATATTCGCGCAGTACAAATTAATGTGAAGGATTATTTCACTTGGACTTCTGGTGTGAAATCACCGATTTATTGTGACAATCGACTAATTATGTCATACCCGGAAATTCGAAAAAAAGTTACAGATGGATTTATCGCCCGACTAGAAGCAAATAATTGGAGGCCAGACGTAATCGCTGGTTGTGCTACAGCAGGGATTCCGCACGCAGCATGGTTAAGCACTGCGCTTGACTTGCCGCTTGTTTATGTACGTTCCAAACCGAAAGCCCACGGGAAAGGAAATCAAATTGAAGGAATCATCGAGCCCGGTCAGCGTGTCGTTGTCATAGAAGACCTTATTTCGACAGGTGGATCCGCGATTCAAGCTGCACAAGCTCTCACTGCTGCTGGAGCAGATGTTACCGGTGTGTTGGCTATTTTTTCTTACGGATTAGAAAAAGCCTCGTCTAACTTCAAAGCAGCTAATTTCATTCACGAAACCGTAACGAATTTTGATGAACTACTAGAAGCATTAACGGTTAGTGGAAATTTAAGTAAAGAAGAAATGCATGAATTATTAAACTGGCGAGATACATTAAACTAACACCGAGTGAAGGGAAATCCTTTCATTCGGTTTTTTATTACTCCGCAGTCTGGAACAGTAATTATTCATATTGTAACCAGTAAAAACGATGATCCATCAAGCTAATAGTATTAATTTTATCAACTTGATACGTTTTTCCAATAACTCATTCTTAACGACTTATTCCTATATTCAGCGTAAAAGCTTGGACTCGCTCCTTTATTTCAATGCTCTAACCGCCGTTCAGTTACCCGGCGGATAGATGTTGTTTTCCCATTAAATTAAGATGACCGCACTGATGGGAAGATAACTCCGGGTTATTTTCCGATTAAAGTAAGATGAACGCACTGATGGGAGAATAACCCCATGTTATTTTCCGATTAAAGTAACATGTACGTGCTAATGGGAGAATAATCTGAAATAGTGAGCCAAATATGGCCGTTCCTCGGAGCAGTCCAGACACCTCGAGACTCTGCAGAAGGCCGTCTAAGAACGGTCACGTCCTGTGACCAACACCGGCATTAGAACTTCCTGTTCGTCAAAAGGCATAGGTGAGACTCCGCAGTACGCAAAGCTTACGAGGAGTAACCCGGCTGCCCGCGGAAAGCGAGAGGTGTCAGGACTGCGGACCTCCAGATGAAAACTTCACTTACGCTGAATGAAGGCGATTGTCAGATCATTTTAACAAACTTTTATTTAACTAGTGATGTCTAAGTAGTTACTTCAAGACCGTGGGCTGATAGGAGTAATTTTCTTTTGCTATTTTACGAGAATTAAATTGTAAATTCATTAAATTGTCAGTTTCCACCTGTTCCGATTTACTGAATCTTATCCGTGATTCCTTTATAATAGATGTATCCAAATCAAATAAGGGTGTTAACATGAAAATAACGGACTATGAACTATTGATCAAACTAAATGAAATTGGTACGATTCGTGGCACTGCAAAAGTTGTGCTTATTTCACAACCGGCCGTTACCCAGCGCTTAAAATATATTGAAGAATATTTCGGAGTACAAATATTTTTAAGAACATCCAAACGTTTAAAACTTACTCCAGCAGGTGAAATTATTTTAGAGCACGCAAAAGAGGTAATCGACAGAGAAGAATATATATTAAATAAACTTGCAAAGTCTAGTAAAGAAGTACATGGAACACTGTCAATCGCCTGTTCATCACTAATTAGTCAACGCTTTCTACCAAAGATTTTAGGAGCATACACAAATCAGTTTCCAAAAGTTGCTATCGATCTTGTAACAGGTATTAGTGAAGATATTCGACTTGATCATAAAAATTACGATGTCTGCATTATCCGAGGCGATAAATTAAAGGAAAGCACTTGTATACGTCTATTTGCCGACCCTCTTTATATTTTTGACACTGAACCATTTCCAGAAGATGGTGTGAAGGAAAGGCCATTGATTTCATTTAAAAGTGATGATAGTATGCATGAATTAGTTGATAACTGGCTCTACTATCAGCAAGCATCGATTAAACCGCTGAAGACGATGACGGTAGATCAGATTGAAACGTGTAAGCAATTCATGAAGCAGGGAATAGGTATGGCGGTTCTGCCCAAGAGTGTTTCGGATTCTATGATGGAAGAATATCCGCATCTTCCTCTCATGTTGGATGGAAAAAGCGTTACTCGTGATACATGGGTTTGTTATCAGGAAGATTCAAGACAACTGCCACAAGTGAATCATTTTATTGAAGCATTGACTGCTACTATATTTCTATAATGTTTTATCTTTCTATAAATGTGGAAGATATATACTATATTTGAAAAGGAGTGGTAGTTAATGAGTGATGTACTCTTCACTTCAAGTGCAACAGCTAAAAATGGACGGGAAGGCCATGTGAAATCTTCGGATGGCATATTAGACCTTGAACTTGTTAATCCCTTGCAGGATAAGAATGGGAAAGGATCGAATCCAGAGCAATTATTTGCGGCTGGATATTCCGCTTGTTTTGACGGGGCATTGAACCTCATTGCCTCTAAAAAAGATAAACGGATTGATTCGGAAACGACTGCTGAGGTTAGTTTTATGAAGGACGAAAGTGATGGTGGCAATAAAATAGGCGTGACGTTGAAAGTTAAAATCAGCGGTGTCAGCCCCGAAGATGCCGAGGAACTAGTTCAAGCGGCACATCAAGCTTGTCCTTATTCCAAAGCAACAAGAGGGAACGTTGATGTCAAACTAGTTCCACAAGCAGTAGAATAACTAATACACATAGAAAAGGATTATTCCCATTCCGAGGAATAATCCTTTTCTGTGTCTGATTACCTAGATTTACATATAGACTAGAACGTTCTACTGGAAGTCCGCAAGTTAGAGTCTCAATGTATTGGATCCTAGGATACACTCTAATTTGATTTCCATTCATAGCGAATCAATTGGATTAGTATAAATGTATCAGTGTCGAAAAATTACTTTTTCTGTCGATGTTGTTCTACGAATTTGGCGGAGGGGGTGACGAATAGGGTTTTTTGGTTGTCGTAGGTGACATAGCCTGGTTTCGCCCCGTTTGGCTTTTTCACATGACGAATCAACGTGTAATCAACTGGAACCGAAGAGGAATTTTGTGACTTACTGAAATAAGCTGCAAGTTTCGCCGCCTCGAGTAACGTTTCCTCACTGGGGTCTGTATGCCGAACAACAACATGCGAGCCCGGTATATCCTTCGTATGCAGCCAAATCTCATCGCGACGTGCGAGCCTCATCGTTAAATACTCATTTTGTTTATTATTCTTACCGACAAGAATTTCCGTTCCATCAGAAGCGATAAATGTTTCCGGTACCGGTTTTTGAACCTTGTTCTTCCGGCTTTTTGTCCGTTGTTTTCTTAAATACCCTTCATCCCTAAGTTCTTCTCTAATTTCCTCAATATCCTCTTCCCCAGCCACATCAATCTGTTGTAGCAGCCGATCAAAGTAATCAATTTCTTCTTCCGTTTTTTTAATTTCTGTCTGAACAATTTTCCTTGAATTCTTTAGCTTTTGGTAATTCTTAAAGAAGCGCTGGGCATTTTCACTAGGTGAAAGTTGCGGATTAAGTTCGATTTCCACTTCATTCTGTTCTGGATCATAATAATCGATTACATTTACAGCCGTGTCTCCTGGCTTTACAAGATGTAGATGAGCGGTCAGCAGTTCACCGTATTTTTGGTAATCATCCGCTTTTTCAGCTTTTTTCAATGTTTGGTAATGTTTTTTTAACTTCCGTTCGTTTTTATTTATTTCATTACGGATGAAGCGGGAAAGATCTTTCGCTTGTTGCTTCACTCTATCTCTTTCGGCTTTTCCGGAATAGAAATTGTCTAGCATCTCACTTACCGTATCGAAATTTTGTTTTGTTAGTTTGTCTGTTGTAATTTCTATAACATGGTAATCTTCACGATCATTTACATAGATTGCCGGTTGAAAGTTATTTGCAATAACGTCGTGGTTTATTTCTTCAAACTTTTCCTTATAAACGGACATATCACCAAGTTTAGCCCTTCTTACAATTTCTTTCGTGATAAAAGGCGAGTAGCCTGTAAGATGCTGGACAAGTTGTCTGTCTATTTTACCAGCATTGAAATCTATCCGTTTAATCAGATCCTCACCATCAATTTCTAATGGATTCAACTTATCTTGCTCAGGCGGCTTAACATAGTCATGTCCTGGGAGAATGGTCCTATGGCGGTTCTGTGCCATGGAAATATGTTTCATACTGTCAATAATTTTCCCCGTCTCTTCATTCACGAGAATGATATTACTATGTCTTCCCATCAGCTCAACAATTAACTGTTTCTCACTTTGGTCACCGATTTCATTTCTTGTAGTAAAAGAAAAAGTTATGACGCGTTCCAAACGATCTTGCTCAATCGAATTTATCGTTGCGCCACCAAGGTGCTTTCTAAGCACCATACAAAACATCGGCGGCTCTTTCGGATTGATGTAGCTGTCCTTTGTTATATGGATCCGCGCATACGTTGGATGTATGGAAAAGAGTAGGCTTTGGTTAACTCCTTGACTACGAATCGTAAAAATAAGTTCTTGGGCTGTCGGTTGGTAGATCTTTGAAATTTTCCCCGGTAGTAGTAGATCTTGTAATTCATTTGTTACTGCTCGTGTAACAATACCGTCAAATGGCATATCAATCACCTCATTGTAAATTATAGCATTAATTGAACGAGTACGGCATATAGATGGGGTAGAAGTGGATTAGTAAAGGGTTGGAGGAATGCTGATGAAATGGTATCAATTAGATATAGATGAAGTCGAAAAAAAATTACAGGTTACTATCCCACAAGGACTAACTGAAGAACAAGTACATGCAAGAAGAAAGAAATTTGGAGCGAACGAACTTGATGCCCAGAAGAAGCAATCCCGCTGGCTGCTGTTTCTGAAGCAATTTCAGGATTTCATGGTCCTTGTGCTATTAGGGGCCACATTAATTGCCGGTTTGCTCGGTGAATATGTCGATGCGATAGCGATTATGATTATCGTACTTGTAAATGGGTGCATCGGCTATTTTCAAGAACAGAAAGCGGAGGATTCCCTTGAGAAAATTAAACAATTATCAGCACCTATAAGTAATGTGAAAAGAAATGGGAAATGGAAAAAAATAAATTCACGTGAACTCGTGGCAGGGGATGTAGTGAAAATACAAAGCGGTGACCGAATCCCGGCAGATATCCGAGTTGTAGAAGCGAACAGCCTAGAAATTGAGGAATCGGCGTTGACTGGTGAATCCTTACCCGTCGCCAAAATTGGACAAGCTATGACGGAGACCGATCTCGACCCACAGGACCAGCTGAATATGGCGTTCATGGGCACTTTAGTAACAAAGGGACAAGGAATCGGTGTTGTCACAAGGACAGGGATGCAGACGGAAATGGGTAAAATTGCATCCTTAATCATGACAACGAGGAAGATTATGACACCGCTCGAACGGAAATTAGCGGAATTAGGTAAAGTTTTAATTATTGTTGCATTTCTCCTCACTGCATTAGTTGTTATTCTTGGAATTTTACAAGGTAGGCCGCTTTATCATATGGTTCTAGCTGGCGTTTCCTTAGCAGTAGCAGCGATTCCAGAAGGCTTACCAGCAATTGTAACTGTCGCTCTATCCCTCGGTGTACAAAGAATGATTAAACGGAAAGCGATTGTTCGCAAGCTTTCTTCCGTTGAAACATTAGGTTCTGCTTCGGTAATCTGTTCAGATAAGACAGGCACGATGACGGAGAATCAGATGACCGTTAAGAAGCTCTATCTGAACGGAGAGTTCCTTCATTTAACAGGAGAAGGTTACCAGATTAATGGAGAAATTTTGAATGGAGATCAAACTGTCGATGGGGACCATCCGAACTTGGATGCGATGCTTCGTTACGGCATTCTTTGTAATCAGGCAAATTTAAAGTTACAAGATGGACAATATACAATCGATGGCGATCCCGTTGATGGAGCCCTGCTTGTCGCAGCTCGGAAATTTGGATTAAATGAAGCGATAAAAGCAGAATATCGATTAGTGAAAGAATTTCCTTTTGACTCGGAAAGAAAGCGGATGAGTGTCGTTGTGGAAGATGAGAAAAGCAGACGTTATCTTATCGTAAAAGGAGCACCCGATGTATTGCTGCCAAGGTCATCATTCCATTTAACGAAAGATGGTAGAAAAGTCCTTGATTTAACGGGGAAAGATAAATTCAATCAAGCTATAGAGCGGATGGCAAGTGATGCTTTAAGGATTATTGGAATCGGTGTGCGTCCTTTACGGAAAGATGAATTGCTTGATGATGCCGCATTCCTAGAAACAGAAATCACTTTTATCGGATTATATGGGATGATCGATCCTCCGCGTAAAGAAGTAAAACCAGCCATCCTTGCTTGTAGACAAGCTGGAATCAAAACAGTAATGATCACTGGAGATCATGCGAATACTGCTACTGCAATAGCAAAGGAACTGGAATTACTCCCTGAATCGGGTCGTGCCGTGTCTGGAAGCGAATTAAATCAGATGACCCAGCATGAATTGGAAAAACAAATTGAAGAGATTTATGTTTTCGCTAGAGTAACCCCGGAACACAAATTAAGAATTGTAAAAGCTTTCCAGAGTCGAGGACATGTTGTGGCTATGACAGGGGACGGCGTGAATGACGCTCCATCTATCAAAGCTGCGGATATCGGCATTAGTATGGGGATTAGCGGGACCGATGTAACGAAAGAAGCTTCATCCCTCGTTCTAATGGATGATAACTTTGCAACGATCAAAGCAGCAATTGATGAAGGAAGGAATATCTATGAGAATATCCGGAAGTTCATTCGCTATTTACTAGCCTCGAATGTTGGAGAAATCCTTGTCATGCTATTTGCTGTCATGCTTAAAATGCCACTGCCACTTGTCCCAGTGCAAATACTGTGGGTAAACCTTGTAACAGATGGATTGCCGGCAATGGCGCTCGGTATGGATACATCCGAGGAAGATGTTATGAAACGAAAGCCGCGTAATCCGAGAGAGGGTGTTTTTGCAAGAGGGCTTGGTTATAAAATCGTCAGTAGAGGCATTTTGATCGGTCTTGTGTCTTTAATTGCTTTCCTGTTCGCTTATCATAATGATCCGGATAATCTCACTTATGCACGGACGATGACCTTTACTACACTTGTCATGGCACAGCTCATTCATGTATTTGAATGTCGGAGTGAAAAGTCCATTTTTGCTCGGAATCCATTTGAAAATAAATATTTACTATTTGCCGTTCTTTCATCTGTCCTGCTATTGCTCATTGTCGTATATTGGCCACCACTTCAACCGATATTCCATACTACTGCACTTGGAGTATTAGATTGGTTGATTGTGCTCATATTAAGTTTATTACCGACGATTCTATTCGCTTATACGAAGAAATAAATCCTGCCCGGTTTTCCTCTTGCCCCGTTGCAAGGAGAATCCGGGTATGTTTCATTACGCAGGAATAAGAAATCGTGGTAAGGTATACATAACTCAACTTTTTATGCCTGAAATAGTTATCTTATGGAAAAATTAGTAAAACTGACGATTTATTATAGTTATAGACAAGGTTCTAAACTTAGTTCGTTTTACCTTTAATTCCCTTTCAAAAGATAACCGAAAAAACTACTGACTACTTTCATTCAGCGTAAGTGCAACCTTCTCCTGGAGGTCCGCAGAGACACCTCTCGCTTTCCGCAGGTGGCTGGTGAGCCTCCTCGGGCTGTCGCCCTGTGGGGTCTCACCTATGCCTATCCTCCTGCTGGAGTCTCGAGGTGTCTGGACTGCTCCGAGTAAAGACCGTGATTTGGATTACTGTTTAATATTCCAGAAGTACAATCCTTATCATAACGGAATAATTTCTTTTTAAAATAATCCTTTAGACCAGTTCAGTTGCCCGGCGGACGGTGACTCCTACGGGAAAAGCACGAGTCCAGACCTGAGCAGGAAGCGGTTTTCTTCCGAGGAGGCTGAGGCCGTGCCCGTGGAAAGCATCCGTCCGCCGGGCAACTGAACGGTAATTAGAACGCTAATAAAATGAATGCACAAAACACTTACGCTGAATGAAAGTGATCACCGGTTCATATTGGAGAACTTTTTATTTAAGTAATTGCGTCTAAGTACATACCTCAAATATTTCGGGTACTTGATAAAAATGAATTACTTTTGTATTTTAGGATGAGTACATAAGAATACCGTTCATGAAAAGGTAGTGATTAAAATGCTTTCAAGTATGACAGGTTTTGGAAAACAAGTAATTGAACATGAAGAATACCAGATAACAGCGGAAATGCGCTCTGTTAATAACCGATTCCTAGATATTACAATAAAAATGCCGCGCAGCTTTTATTACCTCGAAGAAAAACTCAAAAAAATTATAAAAAACTATTTTAAACGAGGTAAAATTGAAGTATATATATCGATACAAGGTCAAGGATCGATTCATAAAAACGTACATGTAGACTGGGAAATACTGGGGCAGTATGTTGACCGCGTCGAAGAAATCAAGCAACACTATCCAATTAAAGGTGAGCTGAATATCGAGCAATTAGTGAATTTAGAGGATATATTTATCGTTGAGGAAGAAGAGATGCAAGATGAAACATTAACGACTAACCTGTTACAAGCGGTGGAAGAATCATGTAGAAAACTTTTGGAAATGAGGCGAGCGGAAGGAACTTTCCTTGAGCAAGATTTAGAGGAGCGATTACAAGTATTAGAGGATACGATGAACCACTTGCAGCACGTCCGTCCGAAAGTAATTGAAACCTACCGCGAAAGAATCAGTAAAAGGATTACCGAGCATCTTGCTGAGTACAATACAATTGACGAGGCAAGGATAATGCAAGAAGTTGCCATATTAGCTGAAAAAGGCGATATTACCGAAGAATTAACGAGACTGCAGAGCCATATCAATCAAATGAAAAATACGTTAAAGGAAGAAGGCAGTGTCGGCAGGAAGCTTGACTTCATCTGTCAGGAAATGCACCGGGAAGCAAATACGATCGGCTCAAAAGCTACAGCAGCGGAAATCAATGGGCTTGATGTTATATTGAAAACCGAAATAGAGAAAATAAAAGAACAAATACAAAATATCGAGTAATTAAAGATTTGATTGGATATAAGTATAAATATCTGTTAGATTAAAGTATAATGAATATCAGACGGTTTTTGCTGACAGAGGGGGAACGAAAGTGAATCTTACGTTAATAAATATAGGATTTGGTAATGTTGTTTCAGCTAATCGAATCATTTCTATTGTATCTCCGGAATCAGCTCCTATTAAACGGATTATTTCGGTTGCAAGGGATAACAATAAGTTAGTTGACGCTACATATGGCAGAAGAACGAGAGCGGTCATTATCACGGATAGTGATCATGTCGTATTATCTGCAGTCCAACCGGAGACGGTCGGGCAACGAGTCATGAACCATGAGGAAGTAACGGAGGAATCATAAATTATTCGTATATAAGATGATTTCTTTATAGAGTAAGTTTGTAATAGGAGGAAGAGCAATTGAAGGATGAGTCAGGTATATTATTTATCCTTTCAGGACCATCTGGTGTTGGAAAAGGAACCGTTCGAAAAAGGCTTTTTGAGGAGCAGACAGATTTACAATACTCCATTTCCATGACAACTAGAAATATGCGACCGGGTGAAGTGGAGGGTGTAGATTATTTTTACCGTTCGAAAGAAAAATTCGAGCAAATGATTACAGATAACGAACTTTTAGAATACGCCAAATATGTTAATAATTATTATGGAACACCGAAAGCTTTTGTTGAGGAAACATTAGCAAAGGGAAAAGACGTATTTCTTGAGATTGAAGTCCAAGGAGCTTTACAGGTGAAAAATAACTTCCCGCAAGGAGTTTTTATTTTTCTCTTTCCTCCGAGTCTTGATGAATTAAAGAACCGCATCGTAAGCCGTGGAACGGAAACGGAAGAACTTGTCGGCAACCGGTTAAAAGAGGCCCGTAATGAAATTGAAATGATGCATGCTTATGATTATGTAGTCGTAAATGATGACGTCGATCTAGCCGTGGACCGAGTAAAAGCGATTATTAAAGCGGAGCATATGAAAAGAGAACGAGTGGAAATGCTATATAGAAAAATATTGGAGGTAGATTGACATGATGCTAGAACCATCCATTGACCAGTTACAGGAAAAAATTTATTCAAAGTATGAATTAGTCACACTATCTGCAAGACGTGCAAGGCAGTTGGCTGAAAATAAAAAATCGATGGTTGAAGAGCCATCTTCCCACACGTTTGTTGGGGTGGCACTAGAAGAAATTGCGGATGGAAAATTGTATATTGCAGAAGAAGAATAAACGCCTCGCTTTTATAGCGGGGTTTTTTCTTTTTGAAATGTCCATACGTCCTCCACTGTGTTTCCTTTATCTCATTACGTAGTATTCCAGTTTGTACGTCCCTATGCGCACGCTTCCGCTTTTGTTGTTAAATATGTTAAACTGAAGGGAGTTGAGAAGGGGGTTTTTGTGTGGTTAGAGGAAAGAATATTTTGTTGGGGGTTTCTGGTGGGATTGCTGTTTACAAGGCTTGTGCGCTTACGAGTAAGTTGACACAAAAAGGTGCGAATGTAAGAGTCTTGATGACGGAAAATGCAACGAAATTTGTTTCTCCGCTCACCTTCCAGGCCTTATCCCGAAACCCTGTATATATAGATACTTTTGACGAAAAAGATCCTGAAAAGATTGCCCATATTGATTTAGCTGATTGGGCAGAGATTGCGATAATCGCCCCAGCGACAGCCAATATTATTGGAAAGTTAGCGAACGGGATTGCGGACGATATGCTGTCCACTACTCTGCTTGCAACCCGGGCGGAAGTGTATATTGCTCCTGCGATGAATGTGCATATGTATGCAAATCCTGCTGTAGTTGAGAACATGCAGCAATTGGATGAGTGGGGATATCACTTCATTGAACCAGGTGCCGGTTATTTAGCTTGTGGCTACGTTGGGAAAGGTAGACTCGAAGAACCGGAAACAATTATCGAAGTGATCGAGGACCATCAACAAAAGGACGAGCCTTTAAAAGGAAAACGCGTCTTGATTTCTGCCGGACCTACACGGGAAGTCATTGACCCAGTCCGTTTCTTATCTAATCGCTCATCAGGAAAAATGGGCTTTGCCTTAGCTGAAGCTGCAGCAGAACTCGGTGCCGAAGTGACGGTTGTAGCGGGACCTACAGGTAATCAGATGAAGAACGGTGGTATTAAACGGGTCGATGTTGTCTCCGCAGAAGAAATGTATCAGGCAATCCATCGATTTTTCCCAGAAAGTGATATTGTAATAAAAGCCGCAGCAGTATCGGATTACCGGCCGAAACAAACTTTTAAAGAAAAAGTTAAAAAATCAGGCGATGATCTTATTATAGAAATGGAACGAACAAAGGATATTCTCCAGTCTCTGGGAGAGGAGAAGCAGCACCAATTCCTTGTTGGGTTTGCAGCAGAGACCGAAAAAGTCCTTGAATACGGTAAAGGTAAATTAGAAAAGAAAAATCTTGATGCTATTGTGATTAATAATGTTTCTTCTGAAGGGGCAGGTTTTGCGGGCGATACAAACATCGTTACGTATTTAAATCGTAAGCTGGAAGAAGAAAACTTACCGCTTGCATCGAAAAAAGTAATTGCAGAAAATTTATGGAAACTTATTATTCGTGATATGAAGGATGAGTTAGATTGAACGTAGCAAAAGTAATCGTCGATGTGCCTTCTTTTGCCATCGACCAAACCTTTGATTATGAAATACCAGACCGTTTCACGCATGTGCTGACTCCGGGGATGCGTGTTATTGTTCCGTTTGGTCCAAGGAAAATTATGGGGTTTGTAGTAGAAATCACGGATACATCATCCTTTAATAAGTTAAAACCTATTGAAGAAGTGCTAGACTTAGTTCCCGTTCTTACAAAAGAATTGCTTGATTTAGGTAAATGGTTAGCTCATCGAACACTATCCCTTTCAATTGTTGCTCTACAAGTAATGCTTCCCCAGGTACTCAAGTCGAAGTATAAGAAAGAGATCAATCGTCTCAGCGGTGAAGTATTGTCAGATGAATTGGAAGATCTGTTCCAAGGTCGGGATGTTATTCCATTTGAAGAATTTGAAGCCTCTGCGTTAAACTATCAACATTTAAAAAAAGCAGTAGATGCAGGGGAAGTCCAGATCGATTATATCGTTAAGTCGAAAATCACAAAGAAATTTGAAACATTCGTATATCCGAAAAAAGAAATTCACTTATTGGAAGAAGCTTTACATGATTTGTCCCAATCTGCAAGGAAGCAGCGGGCAATTATTGAATTTTTCATTGAAAACCCGCAGGAGATTAAACAGAAATCATTACTGCAAACGATAGGAACGACAACAAGCACGGTGAAGGCATTAATTGATAAAGGACTTCTAGATACATACCAAAAAGAAACATATCGGAATCCGTATAATGATGATGCAATCGAACGAACAGATCCGCTTCCGCTAAAGCCCGAACAACAACAAGCGATTGAACCAATCCTAGCAAGTATTGAAAATAATGAACATGAAGTGATCCTTGTGCACGGTGTAACCGGCAGCGGGAAAACGGAAATTTATTTACAAGCGATTCAAGAAGTAATTAAGAAAGGGAAAGAAGCGATTGTGCTCGTCCCCGAGATTTCCCTAACACCTCAGATGGTGAAACGATTCAAAGGTAGATTCGGGAGAAATGTAGCTGTCATGCACAGTGCGTTGTCAGCGGGGGAGAAATTTGATGAATGGCGGAAAATCCAACGTAAAGAAGTGCAAGTTGTTGTCGGAGCCCGTTCCGCTATCTTTTCCCCATTTGAAAACCTCGGGATTATCATTATTGATGAAGAGCATGAGACAAGCTATAAGCAAGAAGATCAACCGCGTTATCATGCAAGGGATGTTGCAATTAAAAGAGGGAAGGATCAAAACTTCCCAGTCGTTCTTGGGAGTGCCACTCCGACCCTTGAATCCTATGCGAGAGCCGCAAAAGGAGTATATAAGTTAGCTACCCTCACGAAAAGGACGAATGATAAACCGCTGCCTGAAGTCATTACCGTCGATATGCGAAGGGAGCTCCACGCAGGGAACCGAACGATGTTCTCGCGTCTGCTCATGGAGAAAATAAGAGATTGTATTGCAAAAGGTGAACAAATTGTCCTTCTCTTAAACAGAAGAGGATACTCGACCTTTATTATGTGCCGGGACTGTGGGCATGTAAAAGAATGCCCGCATTGTGATATTGCCTTAACCTATCATAAGAACAGCCATTTGCTGAAGTGTCATTACTGTTCGTATGAAGAAGAAGTGCCAAACGTGTGTCCAGAATGTTCCAGTGATTTGATCCGTTACTTTGGTACAGGGACACAGCGGGTGGAAGAGTCACTCACCCAATTAATCCCCGAAGCCCGAGTGATCAGGATGGATGTAGATACGACGAGAAGAAAAGGTGCTCATGAAAAGCTGCTTCGTGAGTTCAGTGAACATAAAGCAGATATTCTTTTAGGAACGCAAATGATCGCAAAAGGACTCGATTTTGAAAATGTCACATTGGTTGGGGTGCTCACGGCCGATTCCATGCTACATTTGCCTGATTTTCGATCATCTGAAAAGACATTTCAGCTTCTTACCCAAGTAAGCGGTCGTGCAGGGAGGCATGATTTACCTGGAGAAGTCATTGTTCAAACCTACACACCGGATCATTATAGTATCGAACTTGCGAGTAAGTATAACTTTGAAGACTTTTATAAAAAAGAAATGGCGATGCGAAGAGCGTTTCGCTATCCTCCTTACTATTATCTGGCGCTCATAACGATTACGCATGAGAACCATGTACAAGTTGTACAGGCTACACAGCAGTTCGTTCAACAATTATTGATGAAAGTTGATCCAGAAACAATCATCCTTGGACCGACACCTTCACCAATCCCACGCATTAAGGATAGATATCGTTACCAATGCATGATAAAATACAAGCACGAACCTAAGTTACGTACTTTTATTCAAGAAGTTACAAACAACTTTAAAGAACAGATTCAAAAACACGACTTACAAATTATTGTTGATATGCAACCTTATCAGATGATGTAATAGAACAACATCATGATGGATTAGAAAGTAGGTAAAAAAATGAAAAGAATCGTATTTATGGGGACACCGGACTTTTCTGTACCAATTCTTCACGCGCTTGCCCGCGAGGAGCACGAAATAGTTTTAGTAGTGACCCAGCCCGACAGACCCAAGGGGAGAAAACGAGTTATTACGCCTTCCCCAGTGAAACAGGCTGCAGAAGATTTGGGGCTGCCGGTGTTCCAGCCAGAACGATTGCGAGAAGATTATCAAGCAATAATGGATGCAAATCCGGATGTTATTGTCACAGCGGCTTATGGTCAATTGCTTCCGAATAAACTGCTCGAAGCACCACCGTTCGGCTGTATTAACGTCCATGCATCTTTACTACCGGAATTGCGGGGCGGGGCACCGATTCACCATGCCATTATTCAAGGTAAAAAAGAAACAGGGATCACCATTATGTATATGGTCGAGAAACTCGATGCGGGTGATATGCTGGCACAAGTCACCGTACCAATTGCTGCCCGAGACCATGTCGGTACCCTTCATGATAAATTATCGGAAGCTGGTGCTAAGTTATTAATCGAAACACTCCCAAAACTGTTTAACAGACAGCTGACAACAATCCCGCAGGAAGAAGAACAGGCGACGTTCGCAGCGAACATTAAACGAGAAGATGAATGGATTGATTGGAATAAGAGCAGTACGGAAATTTACAATCAAATCCGTGGCTTACATCCATGGCCGGTTGCCTACACGACCTATCTTGGTAAAACAATGAAGATATGGTGGGGTGAAACCGATGGGAAAACATATGAAGGAAAGGCCGGGGAAATCGTCGCTAAAAATGATCAGGCTGACTTCATTGTCGTTTGCGGGGATAAAAAAGGAATTCGAATTACAGAAATTCAACCAGCAGGTAAAACAAGGATGCTTGTCAAAGATTATCTTCAAGGGTCGGGCGAGCGAATTCAAGTCGGCGTACGTTTAGGAGAATAAGATGAAGACAACTAAACTAAGAAACTTGATACTGGAATTATTAGTACGGATTGAAAAGGACCATGGCTTCAGTCATTTATTAATCAATCAAGAAATAAAGAAAAATGAACTGAATCCAAAAGACGAAGCACTCTTAACACAGATTGTCTACGGAACATTGGAAAGGAAAATGACGCTCGATTACTATCTTTCCAAGTATGTTGACCCGAATAAAAAAATCGACGACTGGGTAAGAATGCTATTACGGATGTCCGTCTACCAAATGGTTTATTTGAATAAGATTCCAGACCATGCAGTTATTCATGAAGCAGTTGAAATTGCAAAGAAAAAGGGACATCGTGGCATCCAGGGTTTTGTCAACGGGGTTCTCCGGAATATTCAGCGAAATGGCGTTCGCGATTTAGCTGAGATAAAAGATCCGCTGAAGAGACTTTCTGTTGAGACAAGTCACCCTAAATGGCTTGTGAACCGCTGGATTCAGCAGTATGGCTTTCAAACAGCTGAAGCAATCTGCCAGGCAAATTTAAAAGAGAAGCCGATGTCCGTCCGTATTCAACCATTAAAAATTTCCCGTGAAGAAGCGATGGCTGAATTGGAACAGGAAGGATTTACTGTAAAACCTTCCCTTTTTTCAAAGCAAGGCATTCAAATTGAGAAAGGGAATGTGCTATCAAGTAAATTATTTACTGAAGGAAAACTGACAATTCAAGATGAGAGCTCGATGTTAGTTGCCGAAATGTTAAAACCTGAACCTGGAATGGATGTTCTCGATTCCTGCAGTGCTCCAGGCGGGAAAGCAACACATATAGCGGAGAAAATGCTTAACGAAGGAATTGTATATGCCCATGACCTGCACAAGAAGAAAGTGAAGCTCATCGAGGAAAAGCAAAGAACATTAGGGCTCTCTATCATCCATGCAACGGCTCATGATGCTCGTAAATTAAAAGAAAAATACGCTGAAGCAAGCTTTGACCGGATTCTGGTTGATGCACCTTGTTCAGGTCTAGGAGTAATCAACAGTAAGCCGGAGATCAAATATGAAAAGTCAGAGCAAGATATTGAAAGGCTGCACATAATCCAGCTTGATATTCTCAATCATGTTGCTGATTTACTTAAGGATGATGGTTTATTCGTCTACAGCACATGTACGATTGAAAAAATGGAGAATGAACAAGTGGTAAAAAGCTTTCTTAAGGAAAATCCTGCTTTTACAGTCGATGGCGATTTCTTTAAGGAGCTTCCGGAAGAATTACAGTCTTCTATCGGTATCACCGAATATGGATTTCAGCTATTCCCGCAGAGTTTCGGCACGGACGGTTTCTTTCTTACCCGTTTAAAGAAAGGAACTTGACGTCATTCTATGTAAAAGGAAGTCAGAATAAAGGGGGGTCAACATGGAAGCATACTTTATAACGGATGTCGGCAAGGTGCGAAGCCATAACGAAGATTCAGGCGGCATCTTTTATAATCAGGCAAATCAAGTGCTCGCAATCGTCGCTGATGGAATGGGAGGTCATTCTGCCGGAGAAGTTGCGAGCGAACTTGCGACAAATTTCATTCAACAGAAATGGGAAAAAGAAGTCCAGTTTCAACAGGCAACGGAACTGGAAGCTTGGATATTGGAGACGGTAAAAGAAGCGAATGACGTCGTCTATACGGAAGCAAAAGAACAAGTAGAGCTTGAAGGAATGGGCACTACTGTTGTCCTTGCTGCCTGCACAGATGAATTCATCACGATCGCCCATATTGGAGACAGTCGTGGCTATTTATATAACGACGGAAAGCTAAAGCAACTTACTGAGGATCATTCGTTAGTTAATGAATTGCTCCGTGCCGGACAAATTTCACCCGATGATGCAGCCTACCATCCAAGGAAAAATGTTTTAGTACGTGCACTTGGAACAGAGGCAATGACAGAATGTGAGATTCAGACAATTGGTTGGGAAGTGGAAGATAAACTGTTACTATGTTCTGATGGGTTGACCAATAAACTAATGGATGCAGAAATAGAGGATATCCTGTCTAAACAAGCTGTTTTGCAGGAAATAGGTGAAGAAATGATTGGTCTTGCAAACGAGCGTGGTGGAGAGGACAACATCTCGATCGCACTTATACACCATGAACAGGCAGTGAGAGCGGGTGAAACGGAATGAGACAAGGCCAGCTATTAAATGAACGCTACAAGATCATTAAAAAGATTGGTAGCGGTGGTATGGCAGAAGTTTATCTTGCGCGCGATACAATCCTGGAGCGTGATGTTGCAATTAAAGCACTCCGGAGTGAGTATATTAACGACACGGAATTTACTACCCGCTTTGACAGGGAAGCACAAGCTGCAACGAGCCTGACTCATCCTAATATTGTAAATATCTTTGATGTTGGGGAAGAAGAAGACAATCTTTATATGGTTATGGAATATGTTGACGGTTTAACATTGAAAGAATACATACAACAACAAGGCCCGATTGAGGTCAATGAAGCGGTAGATATTGTTAAGCAAATCATATCAGCTATTGCCCATGCCCATGATAATGATATTGTCCATCGGGATATTAAACCGCAAAATATTCTGATGAACAGCTTTGGTCAAGCAAAGGTCACGGACTTTGGAATTGCGATTGCGTTAAGTGCCACTTCACTCACTCAGACGAATTCCATTCTCGGCTCTGTCCACTACCTATCTCCTGAACAGGCAAGAGGCGGTATGGCAACGAAAAAATCGGATATTTATTCGATTGGGATTCTGTTTTACGAGTTATTAACCGGTCGCTTGCCTTTTTCCGGTCAATCACCTGTGTCGATTGCTTTGAAACATTTACAAAGTAAAACACCATCTGTAAGACAATATAATCCAGATATACCACAGAGTGTAGAAAATATCGTATTAAAAGCAACTGCAAAAGACCCGTTCCACCGTTACCAGTCCATCTATGAACTTGAAGATGCAGTCAACCATGCACTTGATCCGGACCGGCTGAACGAACCGCCCTACGAACCACCAGTAGAAGCCGGCGAGGAAACGCGGGCGATTCCAATTATAACCGATGATCAGTTTCATGGTTCGGAAAATGAGGAAACAATCGTAAGTAAGCCAAATAATACAACGAAATCTTATCCTCCAAAACCGGATGAAAAAGGAAATAAAAAGAAAGGCAAGAAACCGAAAGAAAAGAAGAAAAAAAGCAAGAAGAAAAAGTGGTTGCTCATTATAAGTATACTCTTCGTTTTGCTTGCGGCTACTGTTGTTGTGTTATTTTTTGTGCCTGGAATTTTGTTGCCAAAAGATGTTGAGCTTATTGACGTCGTGGGAGAAGAATATGAGGATGCAAAAGAGCAGCTAGAGAATTTGAATCTTATTGTTGAGGAAGAACTCACATTTTCCGATGAAGTTGAAGAGGGACATGTTATTTCCATGAGTCCGTCTGCTGGGCGTACAGTGAAAGAAGAATCAACGGTTACATTAACTGTAAGTGAAGGGAAAGAACATTTTCCGATGGAGGATTATGTCGGACAAGATATCGATCAAGTGATGCATATCTTAGAAGGTGAAGGATTCGATCCAGAGAATATTTTCACCGTTGAAAAACATTCCGATCGTCCATCAGGAGAAATTACGAATCAACTCCAGCCCTCACCAGATACAGAGGTCATCCCGAGCGAAACCCGGGTAATATTCGAAGTGAGTATTGGTCCTGAGCTGATCAGTTTGAATAATTTAACGGGTATGACAGAGAAAGAAGCAAGGGATTATTTGGAAAAGAATAATCTTGTGTTCACAAAACATGAAGAGAATTCGGATAATGTAGAAGAAGGCAAAGTAATCCGACAATCACCTGAGTCTGGAACTGAACTGGAAGAAGGCGCATCCGTTGATGTATATATTTCCACCGGTCCACGTGAAATACCACCAACCTCCCACCGTATCACGCTTACTGTTCCTTACACAGGAAATAGCGAGGATGAAGATGATGAAACAGGAGAAGAAGGTACGGAAGAAGAGGAGACACCAGAAGAGCCGGTAGAACAGACCGTACGTATTTATATTGGTGACGTGAATAACAATGTTTCGGATGTTTATGAAGAATTAACAATTACGGAAGATACTCCGGTAACTTTCACACTTCTCATTGCTTACAATGACGAAGCGGAATATATCATTACGAGAGACGATGAAATTGTGACGAACGATGTAGTATCTTATGAAGAGGGTGACTAAATGGAGGAAGGCAGAATTATTAAAGCATTAAGCGGCTTCTATTATGTGAAGACAGAAGACGGGTCAATCTATCAATGCCGCGGGAGAGGGGTATTCCGTAACCAGAATATTACCCCCCTCGTCGGTGATCTTGTGACCTTCGAGTATGAAGATCCAAATGAAGGATATATCATGGAAATTAAGCCCCGTTCGAATGAGCTGGTACGGCCGCCGATTGCCAATATAACACAAGCGATTATCGTTACTTCTGCTAAAGCACCTGATTTCAATGAGACATTATTAGATCGTTTTTTAGTACTTATCGAGTCGAGAGACATTCAACCAGTCATTTTTATTACAAAGATGGATTTAACATCTGCCACAGAAAAAGAAAAAATGGAATCGTACCGCAAGTTATACGAGAATATTGGTTATCGTACAGAGCTGCTATCCATGAAGGACGGGCAAGGCTTTAATGCTCTCGAGCACTATTTTAAGGATCATATTACTGTTATTGCTGGTCAGTCTGGTGTTGGAAAATCAACTATTCTTAATATGCTTGACGACTCCCTTGATTTAAAGACAGGTGAGATATCTGAAAGCCTTGGAAGAGGGAGACATACGACAAGACATGTTGAATTGCTCGAAATGTATAATGGTCTTGTTGCAGATACACCGGGTTTTAGCTCCCTTGAATTCGATACATTGGAAGCAAATGAATTATCTTATTGTTTCCCCGAATTTCGCGAACGATTGGGAGACTGTAAATTTAGGGGATGTATGCATCTAAAAGAACCTAAATGTGCAGTAAAGGCAGCAGTTTCAACAGGAGAAATTGCCGCATCACGTTACGGAAATTATGTAAGATTTTTAGAAGAAATTATGTTGAGAAAGCCGAGGTATTAACATGGTAAAAATTGCACCATCTATTTTATCTGCTGATTTTGCTCAATTAGGTAATGAAATTAAGGAAGTCGCTACATATGGCGCTGATTATATTCACGTTGATGTGATGGATGGCCATTTCGTTCCTAATATTACGATTGGCCCATTAATTGTCGAGGCGATACGCCCGGTAACAGAACTCCCGCTTGATGTCCATTTAATGATTGAAAATCCAGATCAGTATATCCCTGCATTTGCAAAGGCTGGAGCGGATATTATAACGGTTCATCAGGAAGCTTGCACCCACTTGCACCGCACGATCCAATTAATACGGGATAATGGCGTAAAGGCGGGGGTAGTAATTAATCCAGCAACTCCTGCAGAACTCTTGTTACCAATCCTAAAAGACATTGATATGGTACTAATCATGACAGTAAACCCAGGCTTTGGTGGTCAGAAATTTATCCCAGAGACGGTGAATAAGATTCGTCAGCTTGACAGCTGGCGGAAAGAAATGGGTCTTTCCTTTGAAATTGAAGTGGATGGCGGAGTCAACACAGACACTGCAAAAATTTGTACAGATGCAGGAGCAGACGTACTTGTCGCTGGTAGTGCTATTTTCAGCCAGCCAGATAGAAAACAAGCAATTAAAGCAATTGTTGATGCGACAAGGGATGAATAATACATGAATCACCTCACAATTGGAATTGTAGGCAGTGGCCCGGGAGAAACATTGCCAGATCTCACCATTTATAAGCGTACAGTGGATTTGTGGATCGGTGCGGACCGTGGCGCTCTCCATATTCTTCGTTCCGGTTTAGAAATTCATGATGCGGTGGGGGATTTTGATTCTGTTACGACAGAAGAAATGAAACTTATCCGGGAAAAGGTAAGTAATTTTAATAAGCTGCCGAGTGAGAAAGATGAAACAGATTTAGAACTAGCGTTAAACAAAGCTTTTCAACTTCAACCGGCAACAATTCTTTTATTCGGGGTGACAGCCGGCAGGAAAGATCATGAATTAATAAATATCCAGCTATTATACCGAATTCTAGAAAAAGGGATAATCGGCAAAATCATTGATAGACAAAATCAATTAGTTTTAACGAAACCGGGAACACATACAATAGAGAGAGACCCTGATTATCCGTATGTATCTTTCGTTCCATTCAGTGAGGTTGTAGAAGGTATTACGCTAAATGGCTTTTATTATCCGTTAGAGAATGAAACAATCACCTGGGGATCAACACTTTGCATCTCCAATGAACTATCTCATGAAAGTGGGAATTTTTCGTACAGACGAGGCATATTATTATTAATAAAGAGTAGAGATTCTTAAGAGGCGTGAAGCTTGGTTTGTACGAAGGAGGGGGAACCTATTAAATTCTATACGATTAAGCTCCCAAGGTTTATTGGTGGATTTGTGAAAGTGGTCATGGGTGTATTTAAAAAAGATAAATAAAAAACACGGCTTTTGTCCATTACGCGACAGAAGCTGTGTTTTTTGCTTTAGAGACTTGATTAAATTTAGAATATGTTCAACCGTTTGCTACTGGAGATGCGCAGTTCCGATATCTCTCGCTTTCCGCGGGGAGAGTGCTACGGATCTGGATAGAAAGCTTGGTTTACAAGTTGGCATTTGGACAAAATAAAAAAGCACTCTTGGATTAGAGTACTTTTTTGGGGTTGTACACAATTCATCATGGAGCCCATGCGATTATACGCGCTCTACTTTACCTGATTTCAAAGCACGTGCGGATACATATACACGTTTTGGTTTACCATCTACCATGATACGTACTTTTTGTACATTCGCTTTCCATTTACGTCTGTTGGAGTTCATAGCATGAGAACGTAGATTTCCGCTGCTCGTTTTACGTCCAGTTACAACACATTTTCTAGCCATGACATTCCCTCCTTACTATACCAAATATCATTTTCATACTTATATAATTTATCACAAGTTAACTGAGAATGCAACGAAACTTTTTTTGCTGCAAAGAAAAATTGCTTGACAGATAGAAAAAAATCCGCCATTGTAAGAAGAGAAAATAACGAGCTTGTAAATCACACATTCACTTTTAAAAAAAGGTGGATTGTAGTAGAATAGCCTTATGCTTTATAAGTTAGTATAGGACAAGGCTTTATTAATTATTTTATTTTTACGAAATTGAAATCATGAAGGAGGATCCTCATGTCCATTGAACTTCACACAAACGATGGTCAAGTTACAATCACTAATGATGTCATCGCAACGATTGCCGGAGGTACAGCTGTAGAATGTTACGGGATTGTAGGTATGGCATCCAAAAGTCAAATACGTGATGGGATCGCTGAAATTTTACGGAAAGAAAACTATTCCCGCGGTATCGTAGTCCGGCAGGAAGATGAAGAATTGCATATCGATCTATATATCATCGTAAGCTATGGCACGAAAATTTCTGAGGTTGCGAGCAATGTGCAGTCTCAAGTGAAATATACACTGGAACAATCATTAGGCCTATCTATTGACTCGGTAAATATATACATCCAAGGAGTCCGAGTGTCTAACGATTAAGGAAAACTACATGGAATTGCTAACGCCTGTTAATCTCCTCTCTACTGTTTTCGTACAAGTTACTGAACAGTTCCTGACCGTATGAGCAGTTAACAGGAGTTAGGCATGGTTTATTTAAGGAGGAAGTATGGTGACTATACATAAGTTAGATGGTAGTCTGTTAACACAGATGATCCTCTCCGGAGCACATCACCTATCGAACAATGCACAAAAAATCGACGCATTAAATGTGTTTCCGGTACCGGACGGGGATACAGGAACAAATATGAACTTATCAATGACCTCAGGTGTAAATGAAGTGAAGCAAACGGATTCAGACGATGTTTCTGTTATTGCAAATGCATTTGCTAAAGGTTTATTGATGGGGGCGCGAGGAAACTCAGGTGTTATCCTGTCACAAATTTTCCGCGGATTTGGTAGAGGAATGGAAAATTTAGAAACATTGGAAGCAGAAGACTTTGCCCATGCATTCGAAGCTGGAGTGACTACAGCCTATAAAGCGGTAATGAAACCTGTAGAGGGAACAATCCTTACTGTTGCAAAAGATGCAGCTAATAAAGCAGTAGAAATTGCTAAGGTGGAAACAGATATTATCGCCCTCATGGAGAAAACTTTAATTGAAGCGAAGGCATCCTTAAAGCGTACACCGGATTTACTTCCTGTTTTAAAAGAAGTTGGTGTTGTTGATTCGGGAGGACAGGGATTAGTGACGATTTATGAAGGATTCCTAGCGGCGCTTAAAGGGGAAGAACTTCCAGAAGAAACAGTTGAAGTAGAGATGGAAGATCTTGTCAATGCGGAACATCATAAAATAACGCAAGATTTCATGGATACATCTGAAATTGTTTACGGATATTGTACAGAGTTTATGGTTAAATTTGAAGACGATAAGCTAAAAGACTATCCATATAATGAAGAGGAATTCCGTGAAACATTAAGTGAAATAGGGGATTCCTTACTTGTTGTTTCCGATGATGAAATTGTTAAAGTTCATGTTCATTCCGAACAGCCAGGAGATTGTTTAACACTCGGACAGCGCTACGGTAGTTTGATTAACATGAAGATCGAAAATATGCGTGAACAGCATAGTGCGATTGTTAGCAACAAAGAAAAAACAAACACACCGATAGAAAAAGCCGAGTATGGCATTGTTACCGTTACAATGGGGGCTGGACTTAAAGCGTTGTTTGAAAGTCTCGGGGCCACAGTAGTTATTGAGGGCGGACAAACAATGAATCCGAGCACGAAGGATATTACAGAAGCAATAACGAGAGCCCATGCTAAAAATGTACTCGTTCTGCCAAACAATAAGAATATCCAAATGGCAGCTGAGCAGGCAGCAGACATCGCGGACGAAAATGTCGCTGTAGTTCCGACAAGAACAATCCCTCAAGGGATCAGTGCCATGCTTGTCTTTGATCCTGAAGCTGAGTTAGCAGCGAACCAGGAAGCGATGGAGGCGGCTAGTAAAGAAGTGAAAACTGGCCAAATTACGTATGCCGTTCGTGATACGCAAATTGATGGGATAACGATTGAAAAAGATCACTTTATGGCAATTGAAGATGGTAAGATTATTGCTTCCAACGAAAAGAAACAAGAAGCTGTCAAATCGTTATTAAACGAACTTATCACAGAAGACGATGAAATCTTGACCATTCTTTATGGTGAAGATGTTACAGAAACAGAAGTCGCTGAGATAGAAGCTTATGTTGAAGAGTACTTTGAGGATATAGAGATTGAAATCCATAACGGAGAACAGCCAATCTATTCCTATATCTTCGCTGTCGAATAAACCAAATCACCAACCGCATCTACCAAACAACCTCGGTACGATGCGGTTTTTTAGTCCATCATAAGAACGGTCACGTCATGTGACGAGCTCCGTAACTAGAACAACCTTTGGCCAAGGTGAGACCTTAGTGCTTAGCCCGAAGATTAACCTGTTCGCCTACGGAAAGCGAGAGATATCGGAATTGCGGACCTTGAGTAGAAAAACCTTCCTGTATTATGCATGCTGTAAGCTTTTTTGCTATAATTGGAGTGGAAATGAGTAGTCGATAAAAGGCGGTGTTTAAGATGAAATATAATTCCGTATTCGATATTATTGGACCGGTGATGATTGGGCCATCAAGCTCACATACGGCAGGAGCTGCGCGAATTGGGCTTGCTGCACGCAATTTGTTTGGAAAACAGCCAACATGGGCGAAAATCTATCTCTATGAATCTTTCGCCAAAACGTACAAAGGCCATGGAACAGATTTTGCACTTGCAGGTGGATTACTTGGATTTGCAACAGATGACGTCAGGATGAGCAAAGCTTTAACTATTGCAAAAGAAAATGGATTGGAAATTGAATTTATTGAAGATAACTCACGTGTAGATCACCCGAATACTGCAAGACTCCTTATCGGTGATGATAAAGACAAGTTAGAATTAGTCGGAATTTCAATTGGTGGCGGAAAAGTAGAAATTACTGAATTGAACGGATTCCAGTTAAGGCTTTCAGGAAACCATCCGGCGATTCTTATTATGCATAACGACCGCTTTGGGACTATTGCATCGGTAACCGAAGTATTGGCGAAACACGAAATTAACATCGGACATATGGAAGTGAACCGGAAAGATGTCGGGAAAGAGGCGCTAATGGTCATTGAAGTCGACCAAAATGTCGATGATAATCTATTAAAAGAATTACAATCTAGGGAACATATTATCCAGATTTCGAAAATAGAAAGTTAGAATCGAAAGGGGAATGCACATGTTTCGCACAATTGCTGAATTGGTGGAAATTGCAGAGACGAAAAACATACCGATTTCGGAAGTAATGATTCTTCAGGAAATGGATGTTAAAGAGCGCAGCCGTGAAGACATAGTTTTAGAAATGGAAAAGAATTTGCAAGTGATGGAAAATGCTATTGAACGAGCATTACAAGGTGTACAGTCAGTAACCGGGCTTACAGGCGGAGACGCAGTGCTTGTACAGAAATATATGCAAGAGAAAACACCGTTATCTGGACCAATCCTACTTGATGCAGTCAGTAAAGCGATGGGGACGAATGAAGTAAATGCTGCGATGGGGGTTATTTGTGCTACACCAACAGCTGGGAGCGCCGGATGTGTACCGGGGACACTTTTTGCGGTGAAGAACCAGTTGAACCCGACCCGTGAGCAAATGATCCGTTACTTATTCACTGCAGGAGCTTTCGGTTTTGTTGTAGCGAACAATGCGTTTATTTCAGGTGCCGCTGGTGGATGTCAAGCTGAAGTCGGTTCAGCAGGCGCGATGGCAGCGGCTGCAATTGTGGAAATGGCAGGTGGTACTGCTCAACAATCTGCTGATGCCTTTGCGATTACATTAAAAAATATGCTCGGTTTAGTTTGTGATCCAGTAGCTGGATTAGTTGAAGTGCCTTGCGTAAAACGGAATGCGCTAGGTTCCTCTCAAGCGATTGTTTCTGCTGATCTCGCTTTAGCTGGTGTAACAAGCAGGATTCCAGCAGATGAAGTAGTTGGTGCAATGTACCGGATTGGCAGACAGATGCCCTCAAGTCTTCGGGAGACTGGGGAAGGAGGTCTTGCTGATACTCCAACGGGAAGACTTTTAAAGGAAAAAATATTTGGTGTTTCTGTTTAGAAAGAGTGATTGCCTTGCTTAACGAATCAGTAAAAAATGTAAAAGGAATCGGGGGAAAATTTGCCGAAGATTTAAACCTAATGAATGTATATACGATTGAAGATTTGTTGCATTATTTGCCGTATAAATATGACGTATTGGAAGTTTTACCGCTAAGCGAACTAATCCATGAAGATAAAGTAACGATTGTGGGAAGGATTTTATACGAGCCTTCCCTTACTTTTTATGGAAGAAAAAAGTCGCGTTTAGTATTAACGGTAGATGTTGAGAATGTTGCAATCAAAGCGGTAATGTTCAATCGCGCGTTCGCGAAGAAACAATTGAATGCAGGGGATACTGTTACGCTTACTGGTAAATGGGACGCCCATAGACTGCAGATTACCGTCAGCAACTATCGCAAGGGTGCCCAGGAAGATTCGACAGAAATCCAACCAATGTATTCTGTAAAAGGAGACATAACAAATTACCGGTTGAAAAAGGTGATTTCTCAAGCGCTTGAAGATTATGGTGACCAAATAACAGAGATTCTTCCTGAGTCCTATTTAACAGCATATAAGCTACCATCTCGGAAAGATGCGGTAGAAATGCTGCACTTTCCGCAAAATCGTGTTCAACTGAAGCATGCACGAAGAAGATACATTTATGAGGAATTTTTACTTTTCCAGTTGAAAATGCAGCTTTTACGTAAGAAGCATCGAGAAGCAACAGAAGGGAATGCACAAAAGTATGATGAAGAAAAAGTGAACAGCTTTATCGAACGATTTCCTTTCAAATTAACAAATGCGCAAAATTCCTCACTTGAAGAAATTCTCTTAGACATGCGTTCTTCATACCGGATGAATCGGTTGTTGCAGGGTGATGTAGGTTCAGGGAAGACTGCAGTTGCAGCCATCTGTCTTTATGCTTCTTTGACAGCCGGAAAACAAGGGGCATTAATGGTCCCAACGGAAATACTTGCGGAACAGCATTATCAATCCTTACAAGAATTGTTCGGGGAGCTTGCGAATGTGCGTCTTCTTACAGGGTCGGTGAAGACGAAGGAGCGTAGAGAGATATTAACTGGACTTGAGGCGGGGGATGTAGATTTAATCATCGGTACCCATGCATTGATTCAAGATGATGTCCTATTCCAAGATCTCGGTCTTGTGATTGTTGATGAACAGCATCGTTTCGGAGTAGAGCAGCGCCGAACGCTAAGGGATAAAGGACTGCATCCCGACGTGTTATTTATGACGGCAACTCCGATTCCCCGTACGCTGGCAATTACGGCTTTTGGTGACATGGATGTGTCCCAAATAAATGAGATGCCAGCTGGGAGAAAAGAAGTAGAAACCCTCTGGGTAAAAGAAAATATGTTTGAGCGTATTTTGAATTTTATAATCAAACATGTGGAAAGTGGTGAACAAGCATATCTCATCAGCC
The DNA here is from genome assembly GCF_009746545.1 of Oceanobacillus sp. AG. Lineage (NCBI taxonomy): Bacteria > Bacillati > Bacillota > Bacilli > Caryophanales > Bacillaceae > Oceanobacillus > Oceanobacillus sp. AG. The sequence goes on along the minus strand of NZ_WOWT01000007.1, from coordinate 83,149 downwards.
CACTCATCGAAGAATCCGATAAATTGGATATCCAGAATGCCGTCGATCTTTATCATCAATTGGTTGAGTTTTTCCCACCGGAAATAAAGGTTGGCTTAATGCACGGCCGTCTTCCAGCTGATGAAAAAGATGCGGTTATGAAAGAGTATGCTGAAAACAAAATTCAAGTTCTCGTTTCAACAACAGTTGTTGAAGTTGGAGTGAATGTTCCAAATGCCACAATTATGGTTATTTATGATGCTGAACGCTTCGGGTTGGCGCAACTTCACCAGTTGCGAGGGAGAGTTGGAAGAGGCGACAAGCAAAGTTATTGTATCTTGATTGCTGAACCGAAGAATGATGTGGGGAAGGAAAGAATGAGCATTATGACAGAGACAAATAACGGATTTGAATTGGCGGAAAGGGATCTGCAGCTCCGGGGTCCTGGTGACTTCTTTGGGAGAAAGCAAAGTGGGATCCCGGAATTTAAAGTAGCGGATATGGTACATGATTATCGGGCACTTGAAACGGCAAGAAATGATGCAACTTATATTGTCAATCAGGAATTGCTCGAGACAGATTGCGAATACAGAAAACTACGGGACTTGCTCGAAACAGATCCAGACCTTCATACGAAATTAGATTGATTTTCTCAGAATGGCTTGCATTTCGTATTATATCTTACTGTTGTAATGCTTATAAGCCCTCAAATCCTTTGATACCTAGGGATTTGAGGGTGATGTTTTTCAAACCACTTCCAAAAGTATCCTCAGTCTAACTATTTATCATTTCACTAAATATTTCTACCGCTTGTAAATCTGCATCTTCATCAGAGTGGTCATAGGTTCGATTAATTTCCTCGGCAGTATTTCCAGGACGCTTTGCTACCGTTGCTATTGAAACTTTATTATTCAATAAAATAGTAGCGTGGGCGTGTCTTAATCCATGCGCTGTTATTCTTTTAATACCGGTATTTTCAATTACTTTATTTAAAGCGTTATTAATGGTCATTTGACTAACAGGAGTTGCTCTGGTGTGAGAAATAAAGACAAAATCAATTTCATCTAGATGCTTTCCAGAGGATAGTGATGAGAGTGAAAACGGAATGAAGGGAAGCGATAGCATGGACAAAACCTACTAAAAACATTTCATCTATTCATTCTACGAGAAAGCAGACCAAATCACGGGGAATGCAGATTAGAAAAGCCGACAGAATAGGTCGGCAACTGCTCATATTAATGGTGATTCATAAAATACAAAAACCAAACTGCATGGTTTTGTTCATCGGCTGCAGCTTGAGTAAATGCTTCTTTAATAACTGGATTATTCGTTTTTCTAGCTATCTGATAATAAAAGTCAACTGTTTCTTGCTCATCTTTAAACGATGCGAGTATACCACTTCGAAAATCAGCAGGGCATTGTTCTGTTTGTTTTGGAGAGGGTGGATTTCCTGTAAGAGATGCATAGAGATGGGAAAATGTTTGGTAATGTCTAATCTCATCATTTCTTATTTCGAGAATGAGATTATTAATTTCAGTATTCGGAGATTGATTTGCCAATTGCTCATAGCAGTGAATTGCACTATATTCACCATTTATAGCTTTGGTTAGATCAGCAACAATTTCCATATTTTCAGAAGGCTGCCTATGGTAATATTGCACTAGTAATCACTCCTTTTTATCAATATATGGGTGGATCAATTATATGTATCTTGTCTTATTGAGATGAGAGCCTTGTTGCATAGTTCCTAATACCAAGGGCGCTAGGGCTAAGGTTAAGAGATGGTTTGATGATTCTAAGATCAACAAAACAGAGTATAATAAAAATTTAAGAGATGCTAATATCGAAATACGAAGTTACCTTATTGTAGTACCGAAAGAATTTAGCATTCTCCCCATCATCGAGGCACTCATTAAATCGGGCGGCTCGAATATTAGTTTTATAAGAAGCTACCTTTTAAGAAACTCTATATTTTGGTAATATAATCTATACAACCTTTATTCTTTTGCATAAATTATATATATTATCGCCAAAGAAGGAGGCTCTTAATTATGGAACCGAACCAACATGAAAGAAGACAAGAAGAAGTTATCACCTGCCCAACTAAAAAGGTGGTAAATGTAAGAACTAGAGAACTGGTTAGAACATTTATTCATCCAACTGAAATAATTAATGTGAATAGGACCATTATTAGAAACAAACATAAATACTCAGTCCATGAAAGAGAAGTTCATGAAAAGGTTGAAGAAGGGACCCCGGGTTGCGATGTAAAGCGTGAAAGGAGACCGAGACCTTTTTGGTTTTAGAAATAAAAAGAGCCAGCTTGCCCTTAATGGAAGTAAACTGGCTCTTTTTATGGCATGTACCACAAAATTCTTATCGAGTGGCTTGAATATTATCAAGGAAACGTTGCTACACTTGAGTTATAATAAAATAAATGCTACCCTTAAATAAGCATTTGTGTTACTATTAGTACCAAGTCTTAAAGTGAAACTTCATCCAGTAGGGTTTCGACAGGAAGTTCCTATCTAGTCGGCGTTTCATTCCCCCATTGAACATTAGTTGAACCAGTCGAGTAGTTACTGGCAGACGCTCTCACACTTAGAATTAAATAGTTACTTTTTTGATAGGTGGGAGTCCTTCAGCCAGTTACACTGCGATAAAGTACGGTGTGGAAGGTGCAGAATGAAAAAAACAAAAGCAGAAAGACAGCAGCTTCTAAAAGAGAAAATCGAGGAAATTCCATTTATTACAGATGAACAATTGGCGAATGAATTTAATGTAAGCATTCAAACGATCCGGTTAGACCGGATGGAACTCGGTATTCCCGAAATGCGTGAGCGAATTAAGTCCGTTGCGAAAGACCAATGGAATGAAACGGTTCGTGCTTTGCAAATTGAAGAGGTGATTGGTGAAATCATTGATTTAGAACTGGATGAGCGAGCAATTTCTATTTTGGATATCTCAAAAGATCTTGTCTTTTCAAGAAACAAGATTGCTAGAGGGCACCATTTATTCGCCCAAGCCAATTCACTTGCGGTAGCTGTAATCAATGATGAACTGGCACTGACTGCCAAATCGGAAATCACCTTTACCCGCCAAGTAAAGGAAGGTGAGCGGGTTATTGCCAAAGCAACGGTCGAAGGAAAAAATGATAAAGGGTTGACAGTTGTTCGCGTTACAAGTTATGTAGAACAGGAAGTTGTGTTTACAGGCACTTTTCAAATGTTCCAATCCAATGAGGAAACAGGTGACGAATAATATGAAATTAGCAATAGATGCAATGGGTGGTGACCATGCACCGAAAGAAATCGTCGAAGGTGCAATGGACGCTATTCGTGAGTTTGACGACTTATCGATTACATTAATAGGTGACGAAGCGAAAATCAAAACTTATTTAACAGATTCGAAAAACATCTCAATCATACATACAGAAGAAGTAATTACGAGTGAAGATGAACCGGTACGGGCCGTTCGTCGTAAAAAGGATGCCTCCCTTGTATTGATGACTAAAGAAGTTAAAGAGGGAAGAGCGGATGCTTGTATTTCTGCTGGAAATACTGGTGCCTTAATGAGTGCCGGTCTCTTTATCGTTGGACGGATTCCAGGGATTTCCCGTCCGGCATTAAGTCCAACACTTCCGACTATTAATGGACAAGGTTTCGTGTTTCTTGATGTTGGGGCAAATGTAGAAGCGAAAGCAAGCCATTTGCTGCAGTACGGTATTATGGGATCGATCTATTCGGAAAAGGTAAGAGGGATTAAAAATCCGACTGTAGCCCTTTTAAACGTTGGGACCGAAGACACCAAAGGAAATGAACTAACGAAGAAAGCCTTTGAATTGCTGGGAGAAGCACCAATCAATTTTATCGGAAACGTCGAAGCTCGTGATTTGTTTGATCATGCAGCAGATGTCGTTGTAACGGATGGTTTTAGCGGGAATGTTGCATTAAAGACAATTGAGGGGACAGCACAAACTGTTTTTACCTTACTCAAAGAAACGTTTATGTCCTCTATTAAAACGAAACTCGCTGCAGGTCTTGTGAAAAATGACTTAGGAGCACTGAAAAACCGGTTAGATTACTCAGAATATGGCGGAGCTGGTCTTTTCGGCCTTGCTGCACCGGTCATTAAAGCCCACGGTTCATCGAAAAGCCGGGCGATTGTTAACGCAATACGTCAAGCGAAACATATGGTTGACCATGATGTAACAGAAATGATAGGCGAAACGATAGGAACAATGAATGTAGAGGAGTGAGTGATATGAAACGGGTAGCATTTATGTTCCCTGGGCAAGGTTCCCAAGCTGTTGGGATGGGGAAAGAATTTTATGATACGTATCCAGAAGTGAAAGAATTCTTTCACCGAGCGAATGATTTATTAAATAAAGATATTACAGATATAATGTTTAACGGACCTCAAGAAACGCTAACGGAAACGGAAAATGCTCAACCTGCACTCCTGCTTACGAGTGTAGCGATCGAGCAAGTTTTGCTAAAAGAAGGTATTCAACCAATTATGACAGTCGGCCATAGTCTCGGTGAATACAGTGCATTAGTGGCTTCCGGATCTATATCCTTTGAAGACGCCGTCCCCCTTGTTGCAACAAGAGGTCGCTTGATGGAGCGAGCTTTTCCAAAGGGGCAAGGAACGATGGCTGCAGTCCTTGGTCTTTCTGAAGAAGAAATCACAGAAGTCTTACAGGGAATTAAGGAGGAAGTAGTTGATCTTGCTAACTTGAATTGTCCTGGACAAATTGTTATTTCGGGTTCTGTAAAAGGCATTGAAATCGCTGCAGAACAATTAAAACAAAAAGGTGCAAAACGAGTTCTTCCGCTTAATGTCAGTGGACCATTCCATTCCAGGCTAATGAAAACGGCGAACGAAGAATTTGCAAGTTACTTAGATGGGATTGAGATTAACAATGCAAGCATTCCAGTCTATGCAAATGTCTCTGCTACTCCGGTGACAGCAAAAGATGAAATTAAAGATTTACTCATCAAGCAGCTTTATTCACCAGTTCAATTTGAAGCATCCATTCGGGCTATGATGACAGAAGAAATCGATGCTTTTGTTGAAATAGGAAACGGTAAAGTATTATCTGGCCTGCTCCGGAAAATCGACCGAAAAACGAAAACATTTGCTGTGCAAGATACGAAATCATTACACGACTTTTTGGAATGGTACAAGGAGGATGCTTAAATGTTAAAGGGCAAAAGCGTATTAGTAACTGGTGCGTCTAGAGGTATCGGCAGAACGATTGCAATTGAATTTGCAAAGCAAGGAGCCAATGTTGCTGTTAACTATGCAGGAAGTGAAGCGAAAGCAAAAGAAGTAGCTGAAGAACTTAAAAGCTATGGTGTCCAATCGTTCCCGGTTCAAGCCAACGTTTCAGACGAAGATAGCGTAAAAGCAATGGTAAAAGAAGTAATTAATGAATTCGGCAGCTTGGACGTCCTTGTAAATAATGCTGGTGTTACGAGAGATAATTTATTGATGCGTATGAAGGAAGAAGAATTTGACGATGTTATTAACACAAATTTAAAAGGTGTCTTCCTTTGTACGAAAGCCGTAACAAGGCAAATGATGAAGCAACGTGCGGGCAGAATTGTCAATGTTGCGTCGATTGTCGGAGTAAGCGGAAACCCAGGACAAGCCAATTACGTAGCAGCAAAAGCAGGAGTAATCGGGCTTACAAAGACAACAGCAAAAGAACTAGCTTCCCGAAACATTTTAGTGAATGCAGTTGCGCCGGGCTTTATCTCAACAGATATGACCGATGCACTAAATGATGAACAAAAGGAAGCTATGCTATCGATGATCCCGTTAGATCGCTTTGGTGAACCGGAAGATGTCGCGAAAGTTGTGCGCTTCTTAGCCTCCGAAGACGCTAGCTATATCACCGGACAAACGATACATATTGATGGCGGAATGGTGATGTAACAAACAAAGGTGTAGCGCCATTACAATAAGTTTCGCGGACGCCTGGGACCCGGAGATCACTCGACTCACCGAAGAGTGTTTGTATTTATTTGGTCTTTGCCGGGCAGAGAGCAGACGTGGCTATTAACTTTGAAGGGAGGTGAACGGTGTGGCAGATGTGTTTGAACGTGTAAAAGAAATCATTGTTGATCGTCTTGATGTAGAAGAGGAAAAAGTTACGTTGGAAGCGTCATTTAAAGATGACCTTGAAGCGGATTCCCTTGACGTAGTTGAGCTTGTAATGGAGCTTGAAGACGAATTCGACATGGAAATCGCTGATGAAGAAGCTGAGAAAATTAATACAGTGGGTGACGCTGTAAATTATATCAACAGTGTTTCTCAATAATAAAAGAGGGAAGAGGCTGGGATTTTACATACAATGAGAGTGTTTTATCCCGGTCTCTTCATATTTTGAAGAGGTGAGCTGTATGGATTTGAGTGAACTAGAACAACAGCTGCAGATTAATTTTAAGCAAAAATCATTGTTACATCAGGCATTTACCCATTCATCCTATGTGAATGAGCATCGTCAAGAAGAGTTTTCGGACAATGAAAGATTGGAATTCCTTGGGGATGCGGTACTAGAGTTGGGTGTTTCCCAATATCTTTATTCCACCTACCAGCAGATGCCGGAGGGGGAATTGTCGAAGTTACGTGCATCTATTGTTTGTGAGCCTTCATTAGAAAACTTTGCAAGGGATTTACAATTTGGAGAGTATTTACTGCTTGGCAGGGGCGAAGAGCAAACGGGTGGAAGAGATCGTCCTGCCATATTAGCGGACGTCTTTGAAGCGTTTTTAGGTGCATTGTATCTCGATCAAGGCTATGAAAAAGTTCTTGAGTTTTTAGGGGAACATGTCTTTCCGAAAATAAAAATTGGCGCTTTTTCGCATGGGATGGATTATAAAAGCAAGCTTCAGGAATTTGTGCAACAAGATAAAAACCAAAAGGTGACTTATGAAGTTGTAGAAGAAAAAGGTCCCTCACATGATCGGGAATTTCTCGTTCACGTAAGTATCAATGGAAAAACAATTGGCGAAGGACTCGGCAGATCCAAAAAAGAAGCCGAACAACGCGCCGCAAAACTTGCGTTGGATCAATTAAATGGACCGAAAAAATAAATCAGTGGGAAAATCCACTGATTTATTTTTTACGAATGGCAGCTAATTCATCGACAAATGCCTGTGATTCTAGAGCGCTTAATTTGCCTTTGTTGATAATGACCTGGTGTAATAATTTCAAATCATCGTATTTGTCCAAATCATAGTCTTCCGCATCAAATAGACCACGATTAGCAACATTTAAATGATCTGCAAGCTCATGAAGCATTATCGCTAAGTTTTCTTGACTAACCTCGTCAAAAGACATGAAACCCCTCCCGAAATAATAGCCTGAAGCTGTATGATAGATAAAAATATCCATTTAAATATACCAATTCCATCTCAATGTTGCAAATTACGAATCGTATCCGCTGGAAAATGTATGCCAGACTTCTTTTGGCAAGTAGATTATGATAAAATGAATAAGTTGAAAAACCTTATATATACAAGCGATTTCCCAAAAGTTGTTTGTTATATAATAGGAGAATGAATATGTATTTAAAAAAATTGGAAAGTCTCGGCTTTAAGTCGTTTGCGGAACGAATTTCGATTGAATTTGTTCCAGGTGTAACCGCGGTAGTCGGACCAAATGGTAGTGGAAAAAGTAATATAACCGACGCGATACGTTGGGTGTTGGGCGAGCAATCTGCGAAATCTTTACGCGGTTCCAAAATGGAAGATATCATATTCCAAGGAAGTGACACCCGTAAAGCATTAAATGTTGCCGAAGTGACCCTCGTATTGGATAACAAAGATAAAGCTTTGCCCCTTGAATATGAAGAAGTCAGTGTAACAAGAAGGGTTTATCGTTCTGGGGAAAGTGAATTCTATATTAATAAACAATCCTGCCGATTAAAAGATATTATCGATCTATTTATGGATTCCGGATTAGGAAGAGAAGCTTTCTCCATTATCAGTCAAGGGAAAGTAGAAGAAATCCTTAGTTCGAAAGCGGAAGAAAGAAGAACGATTTTTGAAGAAGCTGCAGGTGTTTTAAAATATAAACAACGGAAGAAGAAATCAGAATATAAGCTTGCAGAAACACAAGAGAACTTGAACAGAGTGGAAGACATACTTCATGAAATCGAATCACAACTCGGACCACTCGAGGAACAAAAGAATACCGCAAATCAGTACTTAACTTTAAAGGACCAGTTGAAAGAGAAGGAAATCTCCTTACTAATCGCAGAAATAGAAACGCTCCATGAACAATGGAAGACGATCAAACAACAGCTTGGAACAGAAAATGAGAAGCATATCGCATTAAAAGCGGAGATTCAACAAAAAGAAGTATGGATTGAAGAACAGAAAGAACAGAACTTGCAGTTGGATGAAAGAATTGAGGAACTGCAAGGGAAACTACTCCAATCGACAGAACAACTGGAGAAATTGGAAGGGAAAAAGCAACTCCTCTCCGAACGCAGTAAGCATCACGGAGAAAATAAACAAAAACTGTTGGACGACCAGAAATATACAGAGTCTCAGCTGAGAAATACAGAAGAGCAGTTAAAAGAAGAAGAAGAAAAACGAAAAACGTTCTTAGCCGAAAAGGAAAAAATAAGAGAATCAATTAAAGATCTTGAAACGAAATTGAGTCGAACAGAAGAAACAATAGCAGAACAAATTGAAGAATTAAAATCTGACTATATCGAGCTTTTGAATGAACAGGCTGCTAGTCGCAATGAATTGCAGTCGATTGATAGACAATCGGAACAATATAATAATAAAAATCAAAGACAAGCTGAAAGGTTCAAAGCATCCCTCGAAGAAAGAAAGAAGCTTGAACAAGTAAGAGAGGAAGCAGAAAAAGAGCGGCAGCGGCAGCAGGAAATTTGTGAGACAAGTGAGCAGAAGATCAAACAGCTTAGGATTGATGTAGAAGCGAATCGCAGACAATTCCAAGATATGCAGAAGAAGCTGTATCAAGGTTATCAATATATCGAAAAGTTAAAATCCAAAAAAGAAATGCTTGAGGAAATGAAGGAAGATTTTCAAGGCTTCTTTCACGGTGTAAAGGCAATTCTGAAGGCAAGGGAAAAGGGAGAATTACAGCAGATTGAAGGAGCAGTTATTGAGCTTATTGAAGTCCCTAAAGCTTATATCCTTGCAATTGAAACAGTTCTTGGAGGCCAGGCACAACATATTGTCGTTCCAGATGAACGAATTGCCCGTACAGCAATTACTTGGTTGAAGAAGACAAATAACGGTAGAGCAACGTTTCTACCACTTACAACTATTCAAGAAAGGTATGTTCCAAGGCAGCTAGTTGAGCGAATAAAAGAACATCACGGATTCGTTGGTATTGCAGCTGAATTAGTAGAGACAACGCCAAATTATCAGCGTGCCGTTAATCACTTGATGGGGCATGTCATCATTACCGAGACACTGAAAGATGCAAATGAAATTGCTGGACTAACAGGCAGAAAATATCGGATTGTAACGCTCGAAGGTGACGTTGTCGCTCCAGGTGGGGCAATGACAGGTGGAGCCACCAGACAAAAGAACCAGTCCTTATTTACAAGAGAGAAGGAACTGGAAGAGTTACGAGATAAATTAACGAGCTACGAACCCCGAACTGCAACTTTTGCCAAACGAGTGGAAGAACAAAAAAGAATCACGGAAGAAAAAGAACGGGAATTGCGGTCTGAGGAACAAACATTGACGACCGAACAACAGCAATTACAAGCCTTGCAATCTTCTTTTCATGAAGTTGAATTGCAATTGAAATCATTAAATGACAGTCTCTCCCTTTATGATCAGGAAGAGAAACAATACCTAGAAGACACGGAGTATCTGAAACAACGGAAAACGGAACTTGAGGAACGGTTGGCAGAATTGAAAATGAAACTAAAAGAGGCAGAAGCACAAATTGAACAGCTAACCAAAGAAGAATCTGCTGTTAAAGAAAACAGGGAGCTACTGCAGAATCAATATCATGAACAAAAATTATTGCTTGCAAAACAGGAAGAGCGTTACCGTAACCAATCAGATAAAGTGAAAAGCTTGAAAGAACAAGTCCAAACGACTTCAGCTATGTTGAAAGAGAATATTGAAAAATTAACAGAGCTTGATTCGATTCTTGAGAATGAAGAAACGGAAGAAACGATTGATGCAGCCATATCAGAAGAGAAGATAACAAAGGATGCGTTAACAACATCCATTCAAGAACTGCGCAATGATCGGGCAAATCGGACACAAACGATTAGTGACGAAGAGAAAGAACTGCGGGAAGAAAATAAACGTAGTCAGGCAATGCTTGCAACTATTCAACAACATGAAGTGAAGATGAACCGTCTTGATGTCGAGCTTGAGAACCGATTAACGCATTTGCAGACGGAATATACGATAACATTTGAGAAGGCCAAGCAAACTTTTGAGAAATCAACAGATATCCATCAATCGAAACAGGAAGTAGAGCAATTAAAACAACGGATTGCTAATTTAGGTACGGTTAATCTCGGGTCGATCGATGAATATGAGCGAATCCATGAAAGATACACCTTCTTGACCGAGCAACAGACTGATCTCATAGATGCGAAAACTACGCTATACAAAGTCATTGCAGAACTTGATGTAGAAATGATTGAACGATTTGAAACTACTTTTCAGGCGATAAAAGAAGAGTTCGAGACGGTGTTTAAAGAGCTGTTCGGTGGTGGAAAAGCAGAATTGAAGCTTACCGATCCGAATAAGATGTTGGAAACCGGTGTGGAAATTATTGCTCAACCTCCTGGAAAGAAACTTCAGCAACTAGGACTTCTTTCAGGTGGAGAACGGGCACTGACAGCAATTGCGTTATTATTTGCCATTTTAAGAGTCCGTCCTGTCCCTTTCTGTATTCTCGATGAGGTGGAAGCCGCGCTGGATGAAGCGAATGTAACCCGTTTTGCAAAATATGTAAAACTTTACAGTGAACAGACACAATTTATTGTAATTACCCACCGGAAAGGCACAATGGAAGAAGCAGATGTGCTATATGGTGTAACAATGCAAGAATCTGGAGTATCCCGTCTCGTTTCCGTAAAACTGGAAGAGACCGCTGATCTAGTCGAATCATAAGGAGGAAAAAGGGACATGAGTTTTTTTGATAAATTTAAAAAACGTTTTAAACAAGATGAGGAAGCTAACCAAGTTCAAGAGAAGTATAAAGAAGGCATGAAGAAGACCCGGGGAGTTTTCTCTGGCAGAATTAATGATTTACTAGCACGTTACCGTAAAGTTGATGAAGACTTTTTCGAGGAATTGGAGGAAGTTCTCATAGCTGCAGACGTAGGTGTCACGACAGTGATGGATTTAGTTGATGAACTGAAGATGGAAGTGAAACGTCAAAATATTAAAGATACAAAAGAGATCAAAGATGTTATTTCGGAAAAATTGGTAGAAATCTATTACGGGGAAGATGACGAGGATATTGAGCGCCTGAATATCCAGGAAAATGAAATGACCGTTATTTTAGTCGTTGGAGTAAACGGTGTTGGGAAAACGACCTCCATCGGTAAGCTTGCCCATCAGTTGAAGCAAGAAGGGAAAAAAGTAATGATGGCAGCAGGCGATACATTCCGTGCTGGGGCTATTGAACAACTTGAAGAGTGGGGGAAGCGCGCTGATGTTGAAGTGATTAAGCAAAGTGCCGGTAGTGATCCAGCAGCTGTGATCTATGACGGTATCCGTGCTGCCAAATCGCGTAACGCGGATGTGCTTCTATGTGATACCGCAGGCAGACTGCAAAATAAAGTTAATTTAATGAATGAACTAGAGAAAATCAAGCGTGTTATTGAAAGGGAGGTTCCTGGAGCACCGCATGAAGTATTACTAGTTCTTGACGCAACAACAGGACAGAACGCCTTAAACCAGGCGAAGACTTTCTCAGGTGCGACAGATGTATCTGGCATCGTTTTGACGAAGTTGGATGGTACAGCAAAAGGTGGTATCGTACTTGCTATCCGAAATGAATTGAAGATCCCGGTCAAATATATCGGCCTAGGAGAACAAATAGGTGATTTACAAGAGTTTGATGCTTCCTTATTTGTTTATGGTTTATTTGCTGATATGTTAGAAGAAAGTGCGGAAGAATAGGACGTTTCTTGACAGTTAAGCAATCTATTCGTTATGATTACTTGTAAAGAGATTTCACTTAACAAGGGGCGTTGCCATTGCTGGAAAAAACAATGCGCATTAATTTTTTGTTTGATTTTTATCAAGATCTTTTAACGTCAAAACAAAAAAAGTATATGAAATTATATTATTTGGAAGACCTTTCACTAAGTGAGATTTCGGAAGTGTTTTCCGTATCACGTCAAGCAGTTTATGACAATATTAAACGAACGGAAGCAATGCTCGAATCCTATGAAGAAAAGCTGAATTTATATGAAAAGTTCTGCAAGCGGACGAAGATTATGAACGAGCTGGAACAAATTGCATCCGATGAAGAAATAAAACAGTTAGTCAACAAACTAAAAGAATTGGATTAGGAGGATACCTTCTATGGCATTTGAAGGCTTAGCCGAACGCCTGCAAAGTACGATCAAGAAGATAACGGGAAAGGGTAAGGTTTCTGAACAGGATATTAAAGAAATGTCCCGCGAAATCCGGCTCGCCCTTCTTGAAGCTGATGTAAACTTTAAGGTTGTTAAAGATTTAATCAATCGTATCAAGGAACGGGCAGTTGGCCAGGAAGTAATGGAAAGTCTTACACCGGGACAGCAAGTTATTAAAATTGTCCGTGATGAATTAACTGAATTAATGGGTGGAGAAAACAGTAAAATTGCTGTAGCTGACCGTCCGCCAACTATTATTATGATGGTTGGTTTACAAGGTGCAGGTAAAACAACAACGACAGGAAAGCTTGCCAACCTCTTACGGAAAAATTATAATCGTAAGCCGATGCTTGTAGCGTGTGACGTCTATCGACCGGCTGCGATCAAGCAACTGGAAACCCTTGGTAGTCAATTGGATATGCCTGTTTTCTCTCTAGGAACAGAGGCAAATCCGGTAGATATCGCCAAGCAGGCAATTGAAAAAGCGAAAGAAGACCATCATGACTATGTCATTATTGACACGGCTGGTCGTTTACACGTGGACACGGAATTAATGACAGAACTTGAGGAAATTAAGAAAATCGCAAACCCGGATGAGATATTCCTTGTTGTTGACGCCATGACTGGTCAAGATGCAGTTAATGTTGCAGAAAGCTTTAATGATCAGCTGGATATTAGCGGAGTTGTATTAACGAAACTCGACGGGGATACCCGAGGCGGTGCTGCATTATCCATTAAAGCGGTCACCGATAAGCCGATTAAATTTGCTGGTATGGGGGAGAAACTTGATCAGCTTGAACCTTTCCATCCTGAACGAATGGCTTCCAGAATTCTTGGAATGGGTGACGTCTTATCATTAATCGAGAAAGCCCAGACGAATGTTGATGAGAAACAGGCGAAAGCGTTAGAGGAGAAAATGCGTTCCATGTCTTTCACCTTTGACGATTTCCTGGAACAAATGGATCAAGTAAAACAAATGGGACCACTTGACGAACTACTAGGCATGCTGCCGGGTGCTGGTAAGATGAAAGGGTTGAAAAACGCCCAAATTGATGAAAAACAGCTCGCGCAGGTTGAAGCAATCGCTAAATCCATGACGAAAAAAGAGCGCCAGGAACCGGGTATTATTAACGCCAGCAGGAAGAAGCGAATTGCAAAAGGTTCTGGTACAACCGTTTCCCAGGTGAACCGGTTGCTCAAGCAATTTGATGAAATGAAGAAAATGATGAAGCAAATGACTAATATGCAAAAAGGGAAAAAGGGTAAAGGTGGCGGCTTCAAACTGCCATTTATGTAAAACAACGAAATTATTTTTGCATGTCATGTAAAAACCCTTTACAGACTATATATTTTCTGTTAGAATTTAAAATTGTGATTAACTATTATTGGAGGTGCAATCAATGGCTGTTAAAATTCGTTTAAAACGTATGGGTTCTAAAAGAAATCCATTTTACCGTATTGTTGTAGCAGATTCCCGCTCACCACGTGATGGACGTCAAATCGAACAAATCGGAACATATAACCCGGTAGTTAGCCCGGTTGAAGTTAAAATCGATGAAGAAAAAGCACTTAAATGGTTAGGTAATGGTGCTAAACCAAGTGATACAGTCCGCAATCTGTTTTCAACAGAAGGCATCATGCAAAAATTCCACGAGCAAAAAAATCAAGCAAAGTAGTGTGATACCATGAAAGCCCTAATCGAAACTATTGTCACTTCCCTCGTTGATTATCCAGAGGATATCAGCGTTACAGAAAGGGAAGAGGAAACGAAGATCGTTTATCATCTCAAAGTACATGAAGATGATGTTGGCAAAGTGATTGGCAAGAATGGACGTATTGCAAAAGCGATTCGAACCGTTGTTTATGCAGCAAAAACGGAAGAGAATAAGCGGATTTATTTGGATATCATGTAAAAAAGGGAAAGGGACCAGTGGTTCTTCTTTCCCTTTTGCACATTCTAACTGAATCATTTATCACGAATTAACAGTTTGTAATACCCCTATCTCTAAACAGGATTGAAGCCTAAGATGTGAAGGTGAGAGATATACAGTCCGTAAATCCCTGATTCTGTTCAACTAACATTCAGTGGGAGAGGTGAGGAAACCCCTACTGAATGAAGGTTCACTTTATCAGGATTAACCCTCTTTTTAAATAATATCCATAATTGATTTGGTAAAACGCCTGGAAGTGAGGGAAAACAGTGAAAATTATTAAAAGAGTTGAAGTGAGACAAATTATTACGGAAAAGAGCAAAGAGAAATTAAAGGCTCATTTATTTGATCAGAAAATGCGACTTGAACAAGAGTGTCAACAGTTACTTTTTGAGAAAAGAAAAATGCTTAATAAAAAAGGCGCTCATAAGCAAGAAGTTGAGCGGAAATTCCATCAAGAAGTTCAAAAACGGAAAGAGAAAATCGAACTAATTGAATTTAAGGAAGAGCAGCTCGAAGTCTTAGATTTAGGAAGTGAGATTGTCGAAGGGGAAGTTGAATCTCTTGTTGAAGTAGGTATTGGGACAAATTGGGAAGAGTTAATGAAGCAGCAGGCAATTGTTATAAAAGATAATATTGTTGTACGAATAGAAGAGTAGGTAGGTGCAGATATGGCTGACAAAATGTTTAATATTGGAAAAATCATCAACACACACGGTGTTCGAGGAGAAGTGAAAATAAAGCGGATTACTGATTTTGAAGAGCGGTTTAGAATTGGAGAAACCGTTTATATAAAGGACAAAGAAACGACGCTTCCACTCATTATTGCCAGTCATCGGATACATAAAGGATTCGATCTGATTACTTTCGAAGGTATGGATAACATCAATGATGTGGAAAAATATAAAGGACATTATTTACAGATCCATGAAGATCAGCAGACAGAGCTTGAGGAAAATGAATATTATTATCATGAAATTATCGGATGTACTGTATATACGACTGCTGACGAAAAGCTCGGTACAATTAAAGAAATACTTGCACCAGGCGCAAACGATGTCTGGGTTTTACAGCGCCCTGGTAAGAAAGATGCCTACATCCCTTATATTGAGTCTGTTGTGAAACGAATAGATGTTCAAGAAAAAAGCATTTTTATTGAACCGATGGAAGGACTGCTTGATTAATGCATATCGATATTTTGACATTATTCCCTGAAATGATGGAGGGGGTTTTCCAATCATCCATCTTGAAGAAAGCCCAGGAAAAAAATAAATTTTCGTATAATCTTGTTAACTTTCGAGATTACACGACGAATAAACATCGTAAAGTAGATGATTATCCTTATGGCGGAGGTGCTGGCATGGTACTTACGCCGCAGCCGGTATTTGATGCAGTAGATGCATGTCTGGAAGACAAAGCTACAAAGCCTCGAATTGTGCTCCTCTGTCCCCAAGGTGAACGTTATACGCAACAGAAAGCAGAAGAACTGGCGAAGGAAGAACATCTTATTTTTATTTGTGGACATTATGAAGGCTATGATGAAAGAATTCGTACAGGGCTTGCAACAGATGAAATTTCTATTGGAGATTATGTATTGACTGGTGGCGAGCTTGGGGCGATGGTTATTGTTGACAGTGTCGTTCGTCTTTTGCCTGATGTGCTTGGAAATGAAATCTCTGCAGTTGAAGATTCATTTTCAACAGGGTTATTAGAACATCCCCATTACACAAGACCTGCGACATTTCGCAACATGTCGGTTCCTGATGTTTTACTTTCTGGAGATCATGCGAAAATTGCAAGATGGCGAAAAACGGAGTCCCTAAACCGCACCCTTGAACGTCGCCCAGACCTCCTAGAAAACTATTTCTTTACAGAAGAAGAAAAGCAGATTCTAGACGAAATCAAACAAAATAAATCAATAGAATAACAAGACTGCGGACCTCCAGTATTACAATTTCACAGGGGAATCCAAATGTTTTTAGAAATGTGTTGAATACTATGCGGATTTATGCTATATTAGTTGTTGTGTTTATGCACGTATAAACGATGTTCCGCTGTTCCTTTAGAGAATGATGAACATTGGTTTGGAAGGAGTGAAGCAAATGCAAGAATTAATTGCAGAAATTACAAAAGATCAGCTTCGTACAGATCGTCCGGAATTCCGCCCGGGAGATACCGTGAAAGTTCACGTTAAAGTTGTTGAAGGTACACGTGAGCGTATCCAGATTTTCGAAGGCGTCGTTATCAAACGTCAAAACGGTGGTATCAGCGAAACATTCACAGTAAGAAAAATCTCTTACGGTGTAGGTGTTGAGCGTACTTTCCCAGTACATTCACCACGCGTTGACAAGATTGAAGTAACTCGTAAAGGTACTGTACGCCGTGCTAAGTTATACTACCTACGTAATCTACGTGGTAAAGCAGCGCGCATTAAAGAACGTCGCTAATTACAGAAATAATAAAAAGAAAGGAGCTTTGAGCACATGTTCAAGCTCCTTTTTTAATGCTCTAGTCGCTTATTCAATGTTATAATGAACATACTTATTGTTCAAACTTAATAAGGATAAGGAAATGTGAGTGTCGGAGGAGAACAGATGGCAAAGAAGAAGAAAAATGAATGGGTAGAATGGACGAAAGCATTATTGGTAGCACTTGGCCTCGCCTTTATTGTGCGGATGTTTTTATTCGCACCAATCATTGTAGATGGTCCATCGATGCTACCAACATTACATGACCGAGATCAGATGATCGTAAACAAATTTAGTTATTATTTTCATGATCCGGAACGATTTGATATCGTCGTATTTCACGCATCCTCACAAAAGGATTTCATTAAAAGAGTCATAGGACTTCCAGGCGAACATGTAGCAGTAATTGATGATGTACTGTATATTGATGGAGACCCTGTGGCGCAGGACTTTTTACGAGAAAACGACAGCGATGCAAACACCTTCGACTCTGTCCGTAATGATTTCTCTTTGGAGGAAATCCCGGGCAATTACGATGTTATACCGGAAGGGCATGTATTGGTGCTTGGAGATAATCGAGGAAATTCCACCGATAGTCGCATGATAGGACTAATTTCAATGGATCAAATTGTAGGAAAAACCAGTTTGATTTACTGGCCATTTGATCGAATTCAATTTGTAGGAGAGTAGGTGATCGCCATGCAAGTACAGTGGTTTCCAGGCCATATGGCAAAGGCAAGACGTGAAGTTGAAGGGAATTTAAGGCTTGTTGACTTCGTTATAGAGTTGCTCGATGCAAGGGCCCCCTTATCATCAGAAAATCCGATGTTGCACCAAATTGTGCAGAATAAGGATAAAATGGTTGTGCTTATGAAGCGAGACCTCGCAGATCCTAACGTTACTGCAGCATGGCTTACTTATTATAAAGAAAGAAACATTCCTGCTGTCGCTGTAGATGCTAGTAATAGAGATGATATGAAACAAGTCGTTCAGCTAGCGAAACAACTTGGAAAAAAGAAAATAGATCAGCTCGTGGCAAAGGGAATGAAAGCCCGACCGCACAGGGCTATGATATTGGGTATCCCAAATGTCGGCAAATCGACATTAATTAACCGCCTGGCGAACAGAAAAGCAGCTAAGACAGGGGACCGGCCCGGCATTACGAAACAACAGCTCTGGATAAAGATTAAGAAGGATTTTGAGTTACTTGATACACCCGGAATATTGTGGCCGAAATTTGAAGATCAAGTTGTCGGCTATCGGCTTGCCTCAATCGGCACAATAAAAGACCAAGTGATTTCCTTACAGGACATCGTCGTCTTTGTTATTAAATTTTTACAACGAAAATACCCTGATTTGTTACTAGAACGTTATGGCGTAGAAGCAGACCTTGATGACATGGTTGAAATATTTGAGCGTATCGGTAAAAAGCGCGGTGCATTGGAAAGCGGGGGCGAAGTTGATTTTGATAAAGTATCGGAATTAGTACTACGTGACCTGCGCAGTGGCAGAATAGGGAGGGTTTCATTGGAAGCACCGGATGACGTAAGTATGGAAGAATAATGATGGACAGAAATAAGGTGTATGTATGAGAGAGAAATCAATAGCTGTTATAAGACAGCTGTTTGAAAATGGGGAAATAACGGAGGAAATAGTCGAACAGTTAAAGCAGGATGATAGGAAAGGAGTCCAAGCACTCGTTCGAAAACATGCAAAATTACAGGAAAAGAAACAACAGCAAATCATTGCCTTCAGAGAAATGTGTTATTTTGAAAATGAGGCAAGAAATAGCGGCCGAAAGCTTGTCGCGGGAGTCGATGAAGCCGGCCGAGGGCCACTTGCTGGTCCAGTCGTTGCGGCATCCGTCATCTTACCACAAGATTTTAAGCTCCTCGGTTTAAATGATTCCAAACAACTGTCGGAAAAAGATCGTGATTACTTTTATGCAATTATTAAAGAACAGGCGATCAGCTATCATATTGCAGTTATCTCCAACGAAACAATCGATCAAATGAACATTTTAGAGGCGACTAAGCTCGCCATGTACGAAGCGGTTCGAGGTTTGGAGAAGCAGCCTAATCATGTATTAATCGATGCTGTCCAATTACCCGAACTCAAGATGTCGAGTGAAGCCATTATCAAAGGGGATGCGAGAAGCGTTTCAATCGCGGCTGCAAGTGTTCTTGCTAAAGTGACACGTGATCGTCTGATGAAAGAAATACATAATGAGTTTCCAATGTATGACTTTAATTCTAATATGGGTTATGGAACGAAAAAACATCTGGAAGGATTACAATCATACGGCATATCTCCCTATCACCGGAAATCCTTTGCCCCAATTCGTGAATTTATCACGTATTAACGGTCTGTAATACCCCCTAATCTAAACATAAGGGAAGCTCAAAATGTCAAGGCGGGGATATACAGTCCGTAAATACCTGATTCTGTTCAACTAACATTCAGTGGGGGAAAGATCCCCCACTGAATGAAGGTTCACTTTATCACGTATTAACGGTCTGTAATACACCCACTGAATGAAGTTTCACTTTATCGGTTAAAAAGGAGGTTTCTCCATTGCAATTGTCGCAAATACTAAATTCAAATACATTAGAGCTTAACCGCACCGAGCGACAATCCCTTCGTCCTGGGCAAATCATCCAAGGTGAAGTATTGAAACTTTATCCTGAAAATAAAGCGGAAATTAGACTTGGTGGAAATCGTTTGATTGCAAGTTTACAAGTTGGTTTAGTGCTTGGTGGAAGCTATCATTTTCAGGTGGCTTCCACCGCTGGCTCGCTCCAGCTGCGTGTACTCGGTGAACAGTTGAAAAGGGATGATAAAGTTGATTTGTCCAAGCTTTTAAGGCAATTGGGAATAAAAACGACTAAGCACAATCTGCAATTATTGCAACTACTTATGCGCTATTCGGTTCCTTTCGATAAAAATGAACTTCAACAAGCAATAGAACTCTTAAAGGGTGAAAAAAATAAAACCCATGCAACAGCTGCATTAGTGGAAATGCTCGCAAATAAATTGCCAATGACTGAAACAATTCTCCAGTCGCTCGTTACAAGTAAAACTGTGACAGTCTCAGAGCAACTGAATGTTGTATTACAACAGGCTAACAATTTGTCATCCACCTTAAGAACTGATATCGCGCGACGTATAGAGGAAAACATTACAAGATTAAATGAGGCTCCACTTCCCTTTAATGAAGCATTAATGAAGGAAATAAACGTTCAGAATTCTGCGGATAACCAAACGTTATTCCGCGCTTTACAAGGGTTAGGCGTAATTTCAGCAAAAGTCGATTTTCCCGGCTGGGTTAAGGAGTGGAATAACTTTTTAGACATGCGGGCTAGTTCGCTAGAAAAAGGGCAAACGAGTCCAAGCCTTCCGTTCCGATTGAGTGAAGAAGAAGTCTTTCAGTTGTTTAACCGTTTGGATAGTGAAAGAAGCCGATTCCATGGTGCAGTACAACAGTTTTTAAATCGCTGGGAACCGCAATTAAAATTATTGCAAGTATCCGGGAATATGATACCGAAAGAATTAATTTTTGAAGTTCAACAAGACATAAATGAGACGTTTTTCCCTTTATTAGACCGGCAACTGGCGGGAGGGACGGAACAGGATGTTCTAGCAGTATTTCGGGGAATTCAGTCGCTCGGAAGCAAAGAAAATTTATCTTTATTAACTTCGCTCAGTAAACAAGCTAAAGATTCTGTGGAATTTCTTAACCTCGCTCCTAAGGAAAGATTTCTTGAACAAGTCCGCCAGTCTATTACCATGCTCGGGTTAAACTATGAGAATCGATTAGTAACGGAAAGAGACCCAGGAAATCTAAACGATACATTAAAAGGGCTGCTTCTCCAGCTTGCGTCAGGTGAAGACAATTCGGGAGCACAGCATCAGACTAAATTACTGCACTTGATTCAAGGCTTGCAATTGCAGAGTGTGAATGAGACACCTACGAATATCCAGGCTATGTTACAAGTACCGGCTGAACGTCTCGGACTTGTTAAAGATTTGATGATTGAACTGGAAGGAAAGAAAAATGATGAAGACAAAATCGATCCTGATTATTGTCGTATCCTCTTTTACTTGGAACTCGGGAATCTTAAAGAAACGGTTATTGATGTAAATATTCAGCAACGGTCGGTTTCATTGACGGTTTTTAATAATACACGAGGCATCCCGGGGGTTGCCAACTTATTTAAAGATATGCTTGGTGAAAATCTAGCAAACTTAAATTACCGTTTGACTTCCATTACTTTTAAAAAGCTGGAAGAAAAAGAGAACCTACCAGCTATTATGGATGAAAAATTGTCAGATAGCAGACAGGGAGTTGATTTTCGCATATGACTGAAAAGCGAAGAAGAGCGGTTTCATTGAGTTATAAACAGGATAAGCATAACGCTCCTATTGTCAGTGCTGCAGGGAAAGGTTATGTAGCCGAAGAAATTATAAAACTTGCAGAAGAGCATAATGTACCGATTGTCGAGGATGAGAGTCTTGTAGAGTTATTAGCTGAATTAAATGTAAATGAAGTGATACCTGAAGAACTTTATCAAGTTGTCGCGGAAGTATTTGCATTTATTTATCAAGCAGATCGCGAATATGCTGATAAATCATAAAGTGAACCTTCATTCAGTGGGGGATCTTACCCTCCCCACTGAATGTTAGTTGAACAGAATCAGGTATTTACGGACTGTATATCCCCGCCTTGACATTTTGAGCTTCCCTTATGTTTAGATGAGGGGATATTACAGACCGTTAATACGTGATAAAGTGAACCTTCATTCAGTGGGGGGATCTTTCCCCCCACTGAATGTTAGTTGAACAGAATCAGGTATTTACGGACTGTATGTCCCCGCCTTGACATTTTGAGCTTCCCTTATGTTTAGATGAGGGGATATTACAGACCGTTAATACGTGATAAAAATATGCAAGATTATTAACCGACTATCGCATATTTCTTGTGAAAACGGTTTTAATTTTATACAATGGAATTGCATTTATTATGTTGGGAGGATGAAAGATGAACATTCATGAGTATCAAGCCAAAGAACTACTACGTGAATTTGGCGTGAAGGTTCCTAGAGGATATGTTGCGTATACTGTTGATGAAGCAGTGGAAGCAGCTGAAAAGCTAGGAACGGACGTTAACGTAGTAAAGGCACAAATCCACGCGGGTGGACGAGGCAAAGCCGGAGGGGTAAAAGTAGCTAAAAATATGGAAGAGGTTCGTACATATGCAGAGGAAATCCTAGGCAAAGTTTTAGTTACACAACAAACTGGACCAGAAGGCAAGGAAGTGAAACGGCTTTTAATTGAAGAAGGTTGCGATATCCAAAAAGAATACTATATTGGTGTCGTCTTAGACCGAGCAACTTCACGTGTTGTCATGATGGGCTCTGAAGAAGGCGGTACGGAAATTGAGGAAGTCGCAGAAGCAACACCGGAAAAAATCTTCTATGAGGTTGTTGATCCGGTAGTAGGACTCATGCCTTATCAAGCCCGCCGTATGGCATTTAATATGAATATTCCTCATGATTTAATAAACAAAGCGGTCGGTTTCATGACTGCATTATATGAAGCTTTTGTAGCAAAAGACTGCTCGATTGCAGAGATTAATCCACTTGTTACAACTGGTGACGGGAATGTTCTTGCACTCGATGCTAAGCTGAATTTTGATGAAAACGCACTTTATCGCCAGCCGGAAGTGCAAGAACTTCGCGACTTGGATGAAGAAGATGAAAAGGAAATCGAAGCAAGCAAACATGACTTGAGCTATGTTTCCCTTGATGGGAATATCGGCTGTATGGTAAATGGTGCAGGGCTTGCGATGTCTACCATGGACATTATCAAATATTATGGCGGCGAACCGGCTAACTTCCTCGATGTTGGTGGTGGTGCAACAGCTGAAAAAGTTACCGAAGCATTTAAAATCATACTTTCTGACGAGAATGTGAAAGGTATTTTTGTCAATATCTTTGGTGGCATTATGAAGTGTGATGTTATCGCTGAAGGGGTTGTGGCTGCTACAAAGGAAGTTGGCTTGCAAATTCCTTTAGTAGTCCGTTTAGAAGGAACAAACGTAGATTTAGGTAAGAAAATTCTAAATGAATCTGGCTTAAATATCACTTCTGCAAGCTCTATGGCGGATGGAGCACAGAAGATTGTTTCTCTAGTAAAATAATTCGAAATCAATCTATGAAAATTGGAAAATAGAGAAAGGGCGGACAAACTAAATGGGTGTATTTGTTAATAAAGATACAAAAGTAATTGTCCAAGGCATTACCGGTGGAACTGCTAGATTCCACACGAAACAAATGCTTGAATACGGGACAAAAATCGTAGGAGGAACTTCACCGAAAAAAGGTGGTTCAGAAGTGGAAGGTGTGCCTGTTTTTAACACCGTTCAGGAAGCGGTTGATGCGACAGGTGCGAATGCGTCTGTAATCTATGTACCAGCACCGTTTGCGGCTGACGCAATCATTGAGGCAACGGATGCTGAACTTGATTTAGTCATCTGTATTACAGAGCATATTCCAGTACTTGATATGGTAAAAGTGAAGCGCTATATGGAAGGGAAGAAAACTCGTTTAATCGGCCCGAACTGTCCGGGTGTTATTACAGCTGACGAGACAAAGATTGGAATTATGCCTGGATATATCCATAAAAAAGGCCATATCGGAGTCGTTTCTCGTTCGGGAACACTTACTTACGAAGCAGTACATCAGCTGACACAGGCTGGTTATGGCCAAACTTCCGCTGTTGGTATTGGCGGGGACCCAGTTAATGGTACTGACTTTATTGATGTCCTTGATGCCTTTAATAAGGATCCGGAAACGGAAGCAGTGATTATGATCGGGGAAATCGGCGGAACTGCTGAAGAAGAAGCGGCAGAATGGATAAAAGATAATATGACGAAACCAGTAGTAGGCTTTATTGGTGGAGCAACTGCACCCCCAGGAAAACGGATGGGACATGCTGGTGCTATCATCTCCGGCGGAAAAGGTACAGCCGAAGAGAAGACCCGCGTCATGAAAGATTGTGGCATTACTGTTGCTGACACACCTGCTGTTATGGGTGAAACGATGATTAAAGTATTGGAAGAAAAGGGCTTAGCTGAAAAGTGTAAAACCCTTTAATAAAATGAAAGAGGGCTGAAAGTACGCTTTTAGCCCTCTTTACTAATAAAAAGGATGTGAGGACAGTGAAGAATATTCGTTATCGATTGATTCATGTCCATCTGACGAATATAGCAAGCAGGAAAATGATTTATCGTTTTATGCTGAAAGATCCAACTCTAGCCTCGCTTTATGAAATGACCCCAACAGAATTAAACCAGCATTTTTCCCTTCGTATCGACACAGCAAATAAGCTCCATGCTCGCCTAAAAGATCCCGAATTAAAAAAACGCTTTATTGATGTGATAAAGCAATATAAGATCATTACAATAGTTGACGAGGCCTATCCATCCATGTTAAGAAAAATAAAAGATGCTCCGCTTGTACTCTATGCTTGTGGGGATATATCTTTATTAAAGCAAAGTAAAATATTAAGTGTCATCGGTTCCCGCAAACCATCTGGTGAGGCAATCCCGAAAATGGAGCATATCCTTCGTCCGTTGGTGCGGGATGAATGGGTAATCGCAAGTGGTATGGCAAAGGGAATAGATGGCTATGCTCATCAACTTACACTCGACCATCACCATAAAACAATTGCTGTTTTGGGTGGTGGCTTTGAATATATTTACCCGAAGGAACATATTACATTATTTAATGAGATAAGGAGAAGCGGCCTTGTTATTAGTGAATATCCTCCTTTTGTGCGACCGGCGAAACATCATTTTCCAGAGAGGAACCGGATTATAAGTGGGATATCCTTTGGCATACTGGTGATTGAAGCGATGGAAAGAAGCGGGACGATGATAACGGTTGAACAGGCGCTTGATCAAGGAAGAGAAGTCTTCGCCGTTCCAGGATCACCCCTCATTCCTCAAACTAAAGGCTGTCACCTCCTTATCCAAGAAGGAGCCAAACTAACGCAACATGCCAGTGACATTCAAGAAGAATGGCTATCACAACAACAATTAGACAACTACAAAGTTGTGCGTTAACTCACAGGAATTCTACTGGGGCCCTCGAAAAGCGAATGTAGTTCCTTCTATTATAATGTCACTTTTTTACCATTAAAACGCTGATTTTTTAAAAGTGTAAATAGTACTTTTAGATAATAAGTTTGACAAAAGCTCTGTAAGTCATTAGTATAAGTGAAGATTTCATTTTTAAACCTCATCTTAGGAGGAAATGTTATGTCAGATTACTTAGTGATTGTTGAGTCGCCAGCAAAGGCGAAGACAATCGAACGATATTTAGGAAAAAAATATACTGTAAAAGCTTCAATGGGACATGTCCGTGATTTGCCAAAAAGCCAAACGGGTGTAGACGTGGAAAATGACTATGCCCCCAAATATATAACAATCCGTGGTAAAGGCGAAGTGTTAAAAGAACTGCGCAAAGCCGCGAAAAAAGCAAAGAAAATATACCTGGCAGCTGACCCGGACAGAGAAGGGGAAGCTATCGCATGGCACCTAGCCCATGCCTTAAAAGTTGATGAAGACTCCGATTGCCGTGTTGTGTTCAATGAAATTACAAAAGACGCAATTAAAGAGTCATTTAAACACCCACGATCAATTGATCATGATTTGGTTGACGCACAACAAGCAAGACGAATACTCGACCGGCTCGTCGGTTACAATATCAGTCCTTTACTTTGGAAGAAAGTGAAAAAAGGATTAAGTGCAGGAAGAGTTCAATCTGTCGCATTGAAAATGATCATTGACCGAGAAAAGGAAATCGTTAACTTTAAACCAGAGGAATATTGGACGATTGAAGCTTTATTTCAAAAAGAAAAAGAAACATTTGAAGGTAATTTCTATGGCGTGGACGGAAAAAAGCAGGAATTAAAGTCTGAAGAAGATGTGCAAAACATCCGGAAAAAACTTACCGAAGATTATTTCCGTGTAGAAAAAGTAAATAAACGGGAACGAAAAAGGAATCCTGCTAAACCGTTTATTACATCATCCCTGCAACAAGAAGCTGCAAGAAAGCTGAACTTTAGAGCAAGAAAGACGATGATGGTTGCCCAGCAGCTTTATGAAGGGATCGATTTAGGAAGGAAGTCTGGCGGGATTACAGGACTCATCACTTATATGCGTACAGATTCCACCAGAATTTCTGAGACAGCGAAAGAAGAAGCGAAAGGCTATATTGAAGAGAAGTATGGAAAAAAATTTATAGGTTCACAAAAGGGTTCAGCAAATAAACCGGGAGCACAAGATGCCCACGAAGCAATTCGCCCGACGTCCGTAATGCGTGATCCCCGCTCATTAAAAGAGGTACTCTCTAATGATCAGTACCGGCTTTACAAACTAATTTGGGAAAGATTTATTGCAAGTCTTATGTCACCTGCCGTAATGGATACTGTGACTGCTCATTTACTAAATAATGACGTTGAATTTAGAGCAACTGGTTCCCAAATAAAGTTCGAGGGCTTTATGAAAGTTTATATCGAAGGTACCGACGATAATAAAAAGGTGGAAAATAAATTACTTCCAGATCTTGAAGAAGGAATGAAGATTGAAGCAAAAGAAATTGATCCGAAGCAACACTTCACACAACCACCGCCGCGATACACAGAGGCACGCCTCGTCCGTGCAATGGAAGAATTAGGGATTGGTAGACCGTCTACCTATGCACCTACCCTTGATACGATTCAGCGAAGAGGCTATGTGTCTATTGATAATAAAAGATTCATTCCAACAGAACTTGGAACAATTGTAAGTGACGCTGTAGAGGAGTATTTCCCAGAAATAATCGATGTAGATTTTACAGCTGATATGGAAAAAGATTTGGATGCAATTGAAGAAGGTAAAACAGGCTGGGTGGAAGTAATTGATAACTTCTACAAAGACTTTGAGAAGCGTCTAGATTTCGCTGAGAAAGAAATGGAAAAAATCGAGATTAAAGACGAACCCGCTGGTATTGAATGTGAGAAATGTGGCCATGAAATGGTCTATAAAATGGGAAGATACGGTACGTTCATCGCGTGTTCGAATTTCCCGGATTGCCGTAATACGAAGCCGATCTTAAAAGAAATCGGTATAGACTGTCCGAAATGTAAAGAAGGAAATATTGTTGAGCGTAAATCGAAAAAACGCCGAGTATTCTATGGCTGTGATCGATTCCCAGAATGTGATTTCGTATCTTGGGACAAACCAATCGCACGTCCTTGTCCGAAGTGTGAATCTTTACTGGTTGAAAAGAAAGTGAAAAAAGCAACTCAAGTACAATGTACAAACTGTGACTATAAAGAAGTCGAACAAAGCTAGCTGTTCATTCCGATGAGCAGCTTTATTTTTTTGCTAAAATTATGAATACATAAGGAATAGAATGGTAATAGTGATAATAACAAAAGAATCTTTATTATTTCATTAGATTAATTTTGTAAAATGTGAGATACTATACAACGGTAAAAATTTAGACTCTTATCTAATCAATCATTCACAAAATGTTCACCAAATTGTATTTTTCAAAATAAATTAAAATACTCTTGATTGACTATATATTATCCTAAGCATATAATTGTTTAGTGGCGGGCATGATTCGGGCTTAGAAGTGCAAAGATAAGTCGAATTATTTTGATATACAGTAATATAGACCGATTCTGAATTTTGTTTTTATTTTGGTAAATTAATTGATTTCAAACATAGGCTATGTTATTATTTATTCAGGAAAATGATGGGGTGAAGAATTGGAGGATTTTGTACAAAAAAGTCAAGGATTTGTAGCATATCTTCAAATAGAAAAAAATGCTTCCCCTTATACAATTGAATATTATCAAGATGATCTGCAATCCTTCTTTCATTTTTTAAAGGGAGAAGGGATAACGAGCCTTAAGGACGTTGATCCACAAGTTGTTCGTGTTTATTTAACCCAATTGTTTAACCAGGCGTTGTCGAGAAAATCCGTATCACGAAAAATATCATCCCTGAGAAGCTTCTATAAATATTTGGAAAGGGAAGATGATACGTATACGAATCCTTTCGTTCATATTCATTTGCCAAAACAAGAACGCGCTGTTCCCGGATTTTTATATATGGAGGAACTGGAGAAACTGTTTGAAGTAAATGATATGGCTGACCCATTAGGTCAACGTGATCAGGCATTACTGGAAATTTTATACGGAACTGGGATACGGGTTAGTGAATGCCAAGGCTTACTGCTTGAGGATATCGATTTTTCTGTAGGGACGATATTAGTAAGAGGTAAGGGGAGAAAGGAAAGGTATGTACCCTTTGGCCGATTTGCAGAGATTGCTCTCGAAACATATTTGACAGAGGGCCGGGTATTATTGTTGGAGAACGCGAAAAGTAATACGGATGCCGTTTTTTTAAATGCCAGGGGCGCGCCCCTTACAACAAGAGGGATTCGTCTCATCTTAGATAAAATGGTGGATAAAGCGGCATTAACAATTAATCTCCATCCACATAAATTACGTCATACATTTGCGACTCATCTATTGAATGAAGGGGCAGATTTGCGTACTGTGCAGGAATTATTAGGTCATGAAAATTTGTCTTCCACCCAAATCTATACGCATGTTACAAAAAGTCATTTGCGCGATATTTACATGAAGACACATCCGCGGGCAAATGATAAATAGTTAATCGGGACGCGAGGTGAAGAAGATGTCAAATGAGATGCATGCTACAACCATTTTTGCCATTCAACATAATGGAAGTTGTGCGATATGTGGAGACGGTCAGGTTACACTAGGAAATGCAGTAATTATGAAACACCGGGCGAAAAAGATCCGTAAATTATATAATGAGCAAGTATTGGCTGGATTTGCAGGTTCAGTAGCGGATGCTTTCACCCTTTTTGAAAAATTCGAGAGCTATTTGAATGCATATAACGGTAATTTAACCCGAGCAGCTGTCGAACTTGCTAAAGAGTGGCGCAGTGACCGGGTCCTCCGGAAGTTAGAAGCCATGCTGATTGTTATGAATAAAGAAAGTATGTACCTTGTATCAGGAACAGGAGAAGTAATTGAGCCCGACGATGGGATTCTTGCAATCGGTTCAGGAGGAAACTATGCATTAAGTGCTGGTAGAGCTCTTGTGAGACACTCGAATAGTTTGTCTGCTGAACAAATAGCGAGAACTGCTCTTGAGGTGGCTGGAGAAATTGATGTATATACGAATGACCAACTCACCTTAGAGGTACTCAATTAATAGGAGGTATTTCCAAAGTATGGGAATGGAGCTTACTCCAAGACAAATTGTTGAACAATTGGATAAATACGTTATCGGGCAAAAGAGTGCAAAACGATCTGTTGCCGTTGCCCTCCGGAATCGTTATCGACGCATGCAACTGGACGATACGATTAAAGAAGAAATTGTGCCGAAGAATATTTTAATGATCGGCCCTACTGGTGTAGGTAAAACCGAAATTGCCCGCAGGCTTGCGAAAATGGTAAAAGCGCCTTTCATTAAAGTTGAAGCAACGAAATTCACAGAAGTCGGTTACGTCGGTAGAGATGTGGAATCGATGGTTCGGGATCTCGTTGAAATGTCCGTCCGCATGGTGAAAGAAGAAAAGCTTGTGAATGTGCAAGAAGCGGCCGAGAAGGAAGCGAATAAACGATTGGTTAATTTGCTCGTTCCGCAAACTGAGAAACAGACACAGATGAAGAATCCTTTTGAAATGCTTTTCACAAACCAATCAGCAAGCGATGATGTGGGTACAGATGATCCTAAAGACGCAGAAATCAGGAATAAGCGTGAGCAAGTTGAACGAATGCTTGCCCTTGGAGAAATGGAAGACAAAATCGTTACGGTAGAAATTGTTGAGACACCACCTTCCATGTTTGATATGCTGCAAGGTTCGGGCATGGAGCAAATGGGGATGAATATGCAAGATGCCCTCGGACAATTTATGCCAACGAAAAAGAAGAAGCGTAAACTGCCGGTCCGTGAAGCAAGGGAAGTGCTAACGCAACAAGAAGCACAGAAACTTGTCGATATGGAAGAGGTTGCTCAGGAAGCAACAAAGCGTGCAGAACAGACTGGAATTATCTTTATCGATGAAATCGATAAAGTAGCTGGTGGCGGGAGTGAGCAAGCAAACGTCTCCCGAGAAGGTGTCCAGCGGGATATCTTACCGATAGTTGAAGGATCCACAGTCGTTACAAAACATGGCCCAGTTAAAACAGACCATATTTTATTCATTGCTGCAGGTGCCTTCCATATGTCGAAACCATCTGATTTAATTCCCGAACTTCAGGGGAGATTCCCGATTCGGGTGGAATTGGAGAAGCTATCAGTAGAAGATTTCAAGCAGATACTGACAGACCCTTCAAATGCGCTGACAAAGCAGTATGAAGCATTATTACAAACGGAAGAAATCACGATAGTATTTAAAGAGGATGCCATTGAGCGTCTCGCGGAGGTTGCTTATCAAGTCAACCAAGATACTGATAATATCGGGGCACGGAGACTTCATACTATTCTTGAGAAGTTATTAGAAGATTTATTGTTTGAAGCTCCAGATATTACAATGGAAACAATTGAAATAACTTCGGCGTATGTCGATCAAAAATTAGGCAATATTGTAAAGAACAAAGACTTAAGTCAATTCATCTTATAAAATAAAACACAAATGGAGGATTTCTAATGAAACTATTAGACAGAGCAAGAAAAATTAATGCAATGTTACAAAAAACAGCAGGTAAATCAGTGAACTTCAATGAGATGTCCGCTACATTACGTGACGTAATTGGTGGCAACATCTATATCGTAAGCAGAAGAGGGAAACTTCTTGGGGTTGCGGTAAGTCAAGAGATTGAAAATGAACGTATGAAGCAAATGCTAGAGGAAAGACGTTTTCCTGAAGATTATACACAAGGTTTATATAATGTTTATGAAACAACAGCAAACCTTGACATTAACAGTCCGCAAACCGTGTTCCCTGAAGAGAACAAAGAGCTCTTTAAAGATGGGCTGACAACAATTGTCCCAATTCTTGGTGGGGGAGAGCGCCTTGGAACATTGATTCTCGGACGTGTAGAAAATGCTTTCAATGATGACGATTTACTTTTGGCTGAATATGGTGCAACAGTTGTCGGAATGGAAATTCTCCAGGAGAAATCCGAAGAAATTGAAATGGAAGCAAGAAGTAAAGCTGTTGTTCAAATGGCTATCAGCTCCCTTTCTTATAGTGAGCTAGAAGCGATCGACCATATCTTTGAAGAATTGAACGGTAATGAAGGTCTACTCGTTGCAAGTAAAATTGCCGACCGTGTAGGTATTACTCGTTCAGTGATTGTGAACGCACTCCGTAAGTTGGAAAGTGCTGGAGTAATCGAGTCTCGTTCATTAGGTATGAAAGGAACATATATTAAAGTTTTAAATGATAAATTCTTAGTCGAACTTGAGAAATTACGCTCCAGATAAGTTGATGTTAAAATCAATGCTCAAAGGCGCAAGCGCCCGTTCAGCAACGTACAAACTGGAGCACTCCGGAATGAGATGAAGGAAACATGCCCCTTTAGGGGTATGTCGCTGTTGGGCTTTAGCCCGTATTTAAGCGGCCCTCCTTTAGTTCTGAGTTGATGTTGACTTATCGATTGAAGGAGTGTGAAGTTTGATAGTTGCTGGGCGCTGGAGCCGGACGTGGCTAGCCCTGGATACCTAAGTATCACAGCATTTTGATTTTATGGTTTCTTATACATAAACAAATGGAAAACATGAAGGAATTGTTTTCCATTTGTTTATTTTTTGTCAAATTTACTTATAGGTACATAAAGGTTTTAATTCGTTTCAACTAAATCTTTTGACACATGTATAAAGAACTGTGTTATAATAAGTTGTCGAACTTTGATTGGATTTCTATGCAAAAAAACGAATTTATTTATCTGATTTCTGTCGAATGTCGGTATAAATCAAGTAAAAAAATACTTTAGTTCTAGTTCTTTATAACTATTTTGTCGAATTGTGTTAGAAAAACATGAAAAAGATAGACATTCTATAGGAATTAAATTACAATATGCGTAGTAGTAATTTATTAGTTGACCGAACCAATAGCAAATTGGACATAGGAGGAAAAATCGTATGGATTTATTTGGCGGAACCATTTCGAATTTGGAAAGTTCGCTAGATTATGCTTCAGCTAGAAACCGGACGATTTCCAACAACATCGCAAATGCGGACACCCCTGGTTATAAGTCGCAGGACGTTGTTTTTAAACATGTGCTTCGTGATGAAATGAACAGCCAAATTCAAGCGAAACGAACACACCCACGGCATATTCCGTTTTCTAGTTCAAAAGGACCGAATCACCAAATGGTTACCAATAAAAACACAATGTATCAGCATAACGGGAACAATGTGGATATTGACAAAGAAATGACGGAACTTGCAAAAAACCAAATCTATTATAATGGTTTGATCGATCGGATCAACGGAAAGTTTGGCAGCTTGCAAACAGTTATAAGAGGAGGTAATTAAAGTTGTCGATCTTCCATAGCATTAATACGAGCGGCAGTGCATTAACTGCTCAGCGTCTTAGAATGGATGTTGTTTCATCAAATATCGCAAACAGCGAATCGACCAGATCCAGAGTGGATGAAAATGGTGAGTGGGAACCGTATCGCAGGAAGATGGTTTCCTTTCAAAATGAAGGAGCAAGCTTCCGTTCCCATCTACAGGCTGCAAATAATAAAGCGAATGGTACAGAAGGAGTGCGAGCTTCCGTAATTACAGAAGACGAAACACCTTTTAAGATGGTTTTTAATCCAAATCACCCAGATGCTGATGAAGCAGGCTACGTAGCAATGCCAAATGTAGATCCATTGCAAGAAATGGTTGATCTTATGAGTGCCACTAGGTCTTACGAAGCGAACATAACCGCTTTGAATGCAAGTAAAGGACTACTAATGAAAGCACTCGAAATTGGAAAATAGAAGTGTAAGGAGCAGGTAATATGAATATTCAGCTCAATCCCCATATGAAAGTACAACCGGACATGGCAGTGAATAATCGGGCCACTCCGGCGGAAGCCCAAGCAAATTTTGCAAACACGTTAAAAGGTGCTATCGAGAATTTGAATGAATTGCAAGTTGAATCCGATAGAATGACAGATAAACTCGCTTCAGGAGAAGTACAAGATTTGCATCAAGTCATGATAACCGCCCAAAAAGCGAGCATCACACTTGAGACGACGGTAAAATTACAGCAAAAAGCAATTGATGCCTATAACGAAATAATGCGGATGCAAATATAATGTAAAACGACTATCGAAGAATATACATAGTATGTAACTATTTGATAAGCAGTGTATAGTGGTGGAGGATTTTATGAAGGAAAAGTTATTGAAATGGAAAGAGTCATTTACAGCGTTTTGGAGAAATCGTTCAAAACAGCAAATGATATACATTGGATCGGCCGCAGGCATCCTTATCGTTATTATCGGCATCTCTTTTTACATGTTTAGCTCGAATGAAAGATTTGTGCCATTATATTCTAATTTATCCATTCAGGAAACGAGTCAAATAAAAGCTGAACTTGATACAAGAAGTGTGCCTTATGAGTTAAAGGATAGCGGTACGACCATAACCGTGCCTGAAGACCGAGTAGATACATTACTTGTTGAACTTGCCGGACAAGGGCTACCGAGTAGTGGGAATATTGATTATTCTTTCTTCAGTGAGAACTCATCTTTCGGGACTACAGATAATGAGTTTAATATGATGAAACTAGATGCGATGCAAACGGAATTAGCGAATTTAATTACAAGTATAGATGGCATCCAAAGTGCAGAAGTAATGATTAATCTGCCGGAACAGACTGTATTTGTTGGCGAGGATACAGGGGAAACAACTGCAGCGATTGTGCTCGAAACGCAACCAGGCTATCAGTTTGAAGAACATCAGATTCGTGCCCTTTATCATTTAGTATCAAATGCAGTTCCGAATTTATCAAAAGAAAATATTGGGATCATGAATCAGTATTTTGAGTACTATGACCTTGAAAACAATTCCCAATATGCAGTTCAAAATGCCCACGATTATCAACAAACCGTAAAAAAAGAAGTGGAGCGTGATGTCCAGCGTAGGCTGCAGCAGATGTTAGGGGCAATGGTTGGGCTTAATAACGTGATTGTGTCGGTTACCGCAGATATCGACTTCACACAGGAAAACCGGGTAGAAGAATTAGTTGAACCGGTTGATATTGAAAACATGGAAGGTCTTCCGGTGAGTTTAGAAACTATTCAGGAATCCTATACGGGAGACGCGGGTGAAGGTGGTGTCCCTGGAAGTGGCGAGAATGATGTGACAAACTACCCAGGTGCAGTAGCTGGAGAAGGTGGAGATTATGAGTTTGATAAGGAAGCAATCAATTATGAGTTTAATCGAATTCGTAAAGAAATTGTGGAAAGTCCCTATAAAATTCGTGACCTCGGTATTCAAGTTGCAGTCGACCGCGTGAAAGAAGGAGATGAAGAGAATCCGCAATTTCTGACGCAACAGGAGCAAAATGCGGTAGAAGAAGGAATATCATCGATTCTTGCCTCCATTCTCAACACGTCAATCGACACAGAAGACGGCGAGGTAGACCCAGAGGATAAATTCTCCATTGTCTTTCAGGAATTCTCGGGTAATCCCATTATAGAAGAAGCGGAAAGTGCCGCTATTCCTACTTGGGTTTATATTGTTGCGGGAATTTTATTCTTACTCATTCTGGTGTTAGTCGGATTGCTAATACGGAATAGACGAGCATCTGAGCCAGAATCAGTAGAAGTAGAAGAAGAAGCTCCGCGTAGAGAAGTTACGCAAAAGGTTCCTGATTTACCCGAACAAGATGAATCAGAATCAGTTGTTCGCAGGAAGCAATTAGAGAAGATAGCCGAGGAAAAACCGGAAGACTTTGCTAAATTATTAAGAAGCTGGATTGGCGAGGATTAGGAGGAAAGTGTTCATGGCAAGACAGAAACTTACCGGGAAACAAAAAGCGGCGATTCTATTAATCTCGTTAGGTCCCGATGTTTCCGCTCAAGTTTATAAACATTTAACGGAAGAAGAAATCGAGAAGCTAAGCTTAGAGATTTCTTCCGTTAAACGGGTGGATTCGGAAATGAAAGAAGAAGTTATTGAACAATTTCATCAAATAGTAATCGCTCAGGATTATATTACGCAGGGTGGTATCGGTTATGCGAAAACGGTTCTTGAAAAAGCTTTTGGTAAGCAGGAGGCTACTTCTATTATCAATCGCCTTACCTCATCCTTACAGGTAAGGCCTTTTGATTTTGCTAGAAAGGCGGATCCCCAGCAAGTGCTTAACTTTATTCAAAATGAACACCCTCAGACAATTGCATTAGTGCTGTCTTACCTAGAACCGGAACAATCGGGGCAAATTCTTTCCGAACTGCCACAAGACGTACAGGCAGATGTCGCAAGAAGAATCGCAACGATGGATTCCACTTCGCCTGAGATCATTGCTCAAGTAGAGCGTGTGCTAGAGAATAATCTATCGGCATCATTAACAGAGGATTATACACAAACGGGTGGCATCCAAGCAGTAGTAGAAGTGCTGAATGGGGTTGATCGTAGTACAGAACGAACTATTCTCGACACTCTAGAAGCACAAGATCCAGAGCTTGCTGACGAGATTAAAAAACGTATGTTTGTCTTTGAAGATATCGTTATTCTGGATAACCGGGCAATTCAGCGTGTTATCCGAGAAGTCGAAAATGATGACCTCCGTCTTGCACTGAAGGTTGCAAGTGAGGAAGTGAAAGGTGTTATTTTCACTAACATGTCTGAACGGATGGCGGAGACCTTTAAAGAGGAAATGGAATATATGGGACCAGTTCGTTTACGTGATGTGGAAGAAGCCCAAATGCGAATCGTTGCAACAATCCGCAGACTAGAAGATATTGGTGAAATTGTTATCGCGAGAGGTGGGGGTGACGACATCATTGTCTAGAGCGATGGAATCAAATGAACTTCCAAAACGAGAAATTAAAGTTAAGCCGATTGAATATATGAGAAAACAGTCGTCAGAAAAAGAATCAGAAGAAGCAGCCGAAAACGTGTTAGCGTATCTTCAACAAGCAGAAGAAGAGCTAGAACAAATAGAGCAACGGAAGGCAACGATGCTTGCCGAAGTACAGACGGAAATCAGCAAAGCGCGGGAAAACTGGGAAGAAGAAAAAGCTGTACTCATGGAAACTGCCGAGAAGGCTGGGTACGAAGCTGGTTTCCAAGCGGGAAAGAAAGCAAGCATAGAACAGTACGAATCTCTACTAGCTAAGGCCAACAGCATTGTCGACCTTGTTAAAGTTGACTATCAAAAGACTTTAGAGCAGACAGAATATGTCATTACCGACATTGCTATTCATACAGCAGAAAAAATTCTTGGTGAAAAACTGAACGAATCACCTGAAAAGTTCTTAGAAATTGTCAGACTGGCATTAAAGGAAATCAACGATCAATCCGTTGTATCCATCTATCTTCATCCTAATAATTATGAAACTGTGTTGGCGCAAAAGACTGAACTGAAGCGGATGCTAGAGAAAGATACGAAACTATCTCTATACATAGATGAAGAGTTACCGGAAAATAGTTGCATCATCGAACATCCTTTTGGGCAAATCGATGCATCCATCGACACCCAGCTCGAAGCAATCCGCAACGTTTTAAAAGAATTAGTAATGGAGCATGAATAATGATAGTAGAAGACTATATTCAAGCGATTGAAAATGCTGATCCTTATAAACGCTATGGTAAAGTTTCGCGTGTTGTTGGAATAATGATTGAATCACTCGGACCTGAAGCAAACATAGGAGAGGTCTGCTATATTCATTCTGCGACAAAGAAACGGAACCCGATACTAGCGGAGGTAGTAGGATTTAATAACGAGAATATTATCCTCATGCCATACAGTGAAGTGACGGAGATTGGTCCGGGATGTTTAGTCGAATCGACCGGAAAACCTTTAACGATTAAAGTGGGTAGAGGGTTGATAGGTACGGTGGTAGATTCGCTCGGTAACCCGCTTGATGGCTCTCCGTTACCTAAGGGATTGTCCAGTTATTTGACGGAACAAGCGCCACCAAACCCACTAGAAAGACCGCCGATTCATGAGGCGAATCAAGTCGGTGTTAAAGTTATTGATGCCCTGCTTACTATGGGGAAAGGTCAACGTGTCGGTTTATTCGCAGGAAGTGGTGTGGGAAAAAGTACTTTACTAGGCATGATTGCTAGAAACAGTAATGCAGATATTAATGTCATTGCATTAATCGGAGAGCGGGGCAGAGAAGTGCGAGAATTTATCGAAAAAGATTTAGGCCCAGAAGGTTTGGCAAAATCTATCGTAGTTGTCGCCACATCTGACCAGCCTGCACTTATGCGAATTAAGGGTGCTTATACCGCTACCGCTATTAGTGAATATTTTCGGGAACTTGGTTTTCAAGTTAATTTACTAATGGATTCTGTTACCCGTGTTGCCATGGCGCAACGGGAAATTGGTCTTGCCGTCGGTGAACCGCCGACTACGAAAGGATATACCCCGTCTGTGTTTTCCATCTTGCCCAAATTACTGGAACGAACAGGTACGAATGCATTAGGTGCAATTACCGCATTTTACACCGTTCTTGTCGACGGAGACGATATGAATGAACCGATCGCGGATGCTGTTCGAGGGATATTAGACGGACACTTTGTAATGGACCGGAAATTAGCGGAGCGCGGCCAATATCCCGCAATTAATGTATTGAAATCAATCAGCCGTGTCATGAACCAAATAGCAAGTCCAGAGCACAAGCAAGTGGCCAGTGAGATACGTTCTTTGATGGCGACATATGAAGAAAATAGTGAATTAATCCATATCGGAGCGTATAAGAAAGGCTCCAACCAAGAGATTGATCGTGCTATTACGTATTATCCGAAAATCCAGCATTTTTTAAAGCAAGATGTTCAGGAAGATAATACTATAGAAGAAGCGATTGATATGATGAGCCAGAGCATTAATGGAGGAATGTCCTGATGTCACAAACCGTCTCATTAACGAAATTATTGAATGTTCGAGAAAATGAGAAAAAAGTTGCACAGAAAGCATTTTTAAATTCACAGGAAGCTTTTGAAAAAGTAGCTACAAAGCTATACGAGCTTCTCAAGAAAAAGGAAATGGCAGAAGAATCCTATGATGAATTTATTCAAGATCAGACACCACTTGAACGTATTAAAGAACAGATTACGTATATTGAGAATCTGAATGATGCAATCATCCATTTGCAAAGAGAAGTACAATTTGCAAGAACTCAAATGGAACAGAAACAACAGCATTTAACAGATGCGCATATTGAAGTGAAGAAGTTCGAAAGCATTATCGAAAAACGAAAACAACAGGAAACAGACAGAAGAGCAAAGCTGGAAAAAGCGTTTATGGATGAAATTTCAATCAACCAATACTTAAGTAATCAAAAATAGGTGAATTAAATGGCCAGTAACATGAACAATGAAAGAAAGAAAATTAATCCTGTCCTATGGCTGTTATTTGCGGTCATTATTCCTCTTCTCATCATTATTGTGATTATCGTTGTCATCTTAAACTTTGCCGGATTCAGTGTTGTGGATTGGACAAAGGAGAAGGGAAGCGAGCTTCCTGTTATATCAAACTTTATAACAAGTCCAGATGAGGATGCTCTGGAAAAGGAGGCTTCCCGTTTAACGGAGGAACTGGAAACAAAGTCAGACGAACTGGAGCAGATGGAGAGTTATATAGCTGACCTTGAAGCAACGCTTGATCAAATGGAACAAGAAGCATCCCGAGAGGAAGCGATCAGTTCATCAGATGGACTTGATGAACAAGATGACGAAGACACAACAGAGGAAATAGATAAATCCTTAAGAGATATGGCAAAAACATTTGAAGAAATGAAAGCTTCAGGTGCTGCAGCCATTCTGGCTAATATGGATGAGGACCGGATTGTGCTTATACTAAGCGAGCTTCCGAACGACGCGCGAGGCGATATTTTACAAGCGATGGAAGCAGAACTTGCTGCTAAATTGGCTGCAAAAATGCTGAATTAATGAATGAACACCTCATGAAAGGGGGTGAGAAACTGGAAGCGAATATGACGTTATGGCAATGGGTCGCTTTTATGGATTATCCAACTAAAGTAGGATCATCACCTGCCGAGTCGGATGAATTACAAAATGGCTCTGATTTTACGTACATGCTTGACGAGAAACTGACAGATTTGACAAAGACGAAGCAGGAGAATCGGACTGATGAGACGTCTGTGGAACAAGATGATTTACTTGAAATGCTGCGTTCCTTTTTCACGAAGCTAGATAAAGAAGACTTATTATCTATACTTGATGAGCTGGAAGAAACCGATGGTGTCTCTTGGGATGGAATGTTAACTGTTGAGGAAAAAGCTGTTACGGAGCCTTCCACTAAGAAAACGGAAGATGACCCGCAAATAGTCAAGGAGACTGATGAAAAGGCAGATCTTGTTGAAACAATTCTAACCTTGATTCATGCATTGCCTACAGAAAAAAGGGAAGAGTTTATCGGTAAATTCACTGGGCAAATGGAGCAGGTATCTGAAACGGATTTTGCACGAATATCAGGAGATTTACCA
Organism: Oceanobacillus sp. AG; assembly: GCF_009746545.1. Taxonomy (NCBI): domain Bacteria; kingdom Bacillati; phylum Bacillota; class Bacilli; order Caryophanales; family Bacillaceae; genus Oceanobacillus; species Oceanobacillus sp. AG. The sequence goes on along the minus strand of NZ_WOWT01000007.1, from coordinate 43,434 downwards.
TCAAACTTAACAAACAACATATCAGTAAATCCTCCTGTTGACATGGCGGAACTAGAGAAGGAAGTCAATGAATTGTTCGTGGAAATTGAACAAAAACTCTCGCTGATTGAGACACAAGAAGATGTAGCAAAAGTCGCTCCGAAAATTCTTGAGTATTTAATGGCTTGGCAACAACTGAGTGAAAAAGCAGGTAACCAAACTGAATTATTGCCGTTTGTAAAAAGAGAAACTAATAACCAAACACCGGCAATTTGGCAGGATCTTGTAAAGCTTTATCAACAGAAGATGAATTTTCATACAAAAAGTGTATATGCACTCGAATCAAAAGTGACGAACACAGATATCATCCGGTGGATCGGTAATGCTTTCGAAATGACAGTCCACAAAGAACAGCCAGTTACAACTGCTCAGGCACAGCCTGTGCAAATGCCAATTTCACAAGTGGAGCAAATGGTTATCCATCTGCCGTCAAACTCGGATAACAATCAAGTAGGAAAAGCGTTGATAGAACAGTTCAACCGATTGATTGATTCGAAGAGCATAGTCTTCCAGCAACCAAAAGGACAGCTTGCGATCACATTAAAACCGGCTAACCTTGGAGAAATGCTCGTACGCTTTACCCAGGTTGATGGGGAAATGATTGTAAAAATCATGGTTACAACGAATGCTGCAAAGAAAATGCTTGAAGCAAACGGACAACAATTAAGGCATATGTTCGCACCGCATCAAGTTGTGATTGAAAGAAATGAGACACTCGTACAACAATCACAAGCAACTTATAAAGAAGAAGGACAAGCGGAGGGACATGAGCAAGATGATCAATCAACTTCTGATCATAAGGAAGAAAAGGATGAAAATGAAACATTTGCAAGTCTTTTTGATGAATTGATTTTAAATGAGAAAGTGTAGGTGAAGATATGTATAAAGTTGATCCATCCTTCTACTTATCCAATCAACCGAATACAAGGGAGCCTAAGCCGGATCTTGATAAAGAGGGTTTTATGAAGATTCTAATCACACAGCTTCAGCAACAGGATCCAACTGATCCGATGGATAGTAAGGAAATGGTGGCGCAAATGACACAGCTTTCTTCTTTAGAACAGATGATGAATATGTCGCGTTCCATTGAAATGCTCGTCCAAAGCCAACTCGTTTCACCTGTGATTGAATACAGTCATATGATTGGGAAGTTTGTCTCTTACGAATTGGATAATGAAGACTCGGAAGAAGAAACTGAAAATAAAATGAAAACGGGTCGAGTTGTTGGAGTCAGTCAAAAAGATGGCTGGGCAATACTTGAACTTGAAAATGGCGATAAAGTATATGCGGACGCTGTTAGAGAAGTAAGAAGTGAAGGTGAAGATTAAATAGGGATAAAGAGGATGTGAATGGTTATGGATCACCGTATACAACAAATACCGAAGCAAGCATTACATTTTCCTAAATCCATTCCGGCAAAGCAGCAGACTTCGAATGTTTCTTTTAACGATATTTTAACAGAACAGCAGAAATTGAAAGTTAGTAAACATGCTTCTGATCGAATAAAGGAAAGGAACATCGATATCCCAGAGGAACTTTGGCAAACCATAGGGGAAAAAGTGCAAGAAGCAAGACAAAAAGGTATTACTGATTCATTAGTAGTGTTGAATGAAGCAACTCTATTAGTCAGTGCAAAGAATAATACTGTTGTAACTGCGCTTGATCGGCAGGAAGCAGGTAACCGGATCTTCACAAATATTAATGGAACGATTTTAATTGATGAATAGGCTGGACCTTACAGGAAGCCCTATAAGCTATCGACTGATTGACATAGCTTAATAAAAATAATGCATATTAAAGGAGAAATTAATTATGTTACGTTCTATGTATTCAGGTATTTCAGGTATGAAAAACTTTCAAACGAAACTAGATGTTATTGGGAATAATATCGCCAACGTCAGTACTTCAGGATTTAAAAAAGGGCGGGTTACATTTCAAGAAATGATGAGTCAAACGACAGCATCCGGACAAGCGGCAACAGCAACACGGGGTGGAAAGAACGCTTCTCAAGTCGGCCTCGGTTCCCAACAAGGAACAATTGATAATATCCATACCCAAGGATTCCGTCAAACGACGAATAACCCGCTTGACCTTTCTATTCAAGGGGATGGGTATTTTGCAGTTGAAGCTAATGGAGAAACCTTTTACACAAGAGCAGGGAACTTCTATCTGGATAACCAAGGATATGTTGTGAACGCTGATGGAATGTATTTGCAGACTGTGGATGGCGAACGAATTGAAATACCAGATGATGTTCAAAGCTTCAATATATTAACAGATGGTACTGTTGAATATATTGATGCTGGAGGTGAACGGCAAAATGCTGGTCAAATTGCAATTGCTAATTTTTCGAATCCATCTGGATTAGTTAAAGATGGAAATAATTTATACAGAGAATCAGGAAGTTCTGGACCAGCAGCTCTCGTGGCGCCAGAATCAGATCAAAGTAAATCATCAATCATCAGCAACTCCCTTGAAATGTCTAACGTTGACTTAGCGGAGGAGTTTACGGAAATGATTACCGCCCAACGTGGTTTCCAGGCGAATACGAGAATTATTACGACCTCTGATGAGATTCTCCAAGAAATGGTAAATCTAAAACGATAATAAGGAGGAGGGGGATGACAAACTAATTGGTTCGTCATTCCCGCCAAATTTATGATTGAATTAAAGAAGTTAAATGGCGAGTCGTTTGCCTTAAATGTAATTCTAATTGAGCAAGTTCAAGCACTTCCAGATACGACAATCACACTAATCAACGGCAAAAAGGTAATTGTCCAAAACACAGTAGGTGAAGTACTCCACTTAATTAAAATGTTTTATAAGGAAATCGGCTTGCAGGAAGTTTACAAACAAGTAGGTGACCAAAATGAGTAGATTAGTAAAAGTTATGATCACATCTCTCGCAGTCTTATTAGTCGGAGCAATTTCCGCTTTGATTGTTGTATTGAATGTACAAGGGGCAGATGAAGAAAAAGAGCTGACGATTGATGAAGTTGTAAAATATTCTTATGAGACACCAGAAATCGTCACGGATCTGCAGGACGGGACGTTTGTCAGAATTCAATTTCAAATTGTAACAGACGGTAAAGCTGCTCATGAAGAAATAAGTTTACGAGATTTCCAACTAGTGAATATACTGATTAAGGAACTCGCTGTCATGGACGTGGAAACATTCAAAACAGGACTAGGTGATCTCGAGGCAACAATTAAAGATAGTTTGAATGAAGTAATGACAGAAGGATCGATCACCGATGTATACACAATTGATAAAATACTGCAGTAAGAACTCCTCAGAAGGAGGTGTGGAACAAGATGGAAGAAATACTGTCTCAAAATGAGATTGATGTGTTGCTTTCGGCAATCACATCCGGAGAAATGGATGCAGAAGAATTAAAGAAGGAAGAAGAAGAGAAGAAGATTCGTGTCTATGATTTCAAACGGGCATTACGGTTTTCAAAAGACCAGATTCGCAGTATTTCCAGGATCCATGAAAACTATGCCCGCATGCTGACAACTTTTCTATCTTCGCATTTACGAACCTATGTACATATAGCAGTAACCTCGGTCGATCAGGTGCCATATGAGGAATTTGTCCGGTCCATATCCTCGCTGACCGTATTAAATCTATACAGCATGTCGCCATTAAAGGGAAATTTGCTTATTGAAGTCAATCCGAATGTCGCCTATGCGCTACTTGATCGAACCTTAGGTGGGAAAGGAACTACTGTTTCAAAAACGGATAGTTTAACAGAAATTGAAGTTATTTTACTGAAGCAAATATTTGAAAAGGCAACTTATAATCTGAAAGAAGCATGGTCAACTTTGATTGAAGTTGAACCGGTTCTTGAAGAGTTTGAAGAAAATCCACAATTCATCCAAATGGTCGCACCGAATGATACAGTTGTCGTTGTATCCATGTCGGCGGCAATTGGGGAAACGACAGGCATGATTAATCTATGTATCCCACATACTTTGCTGGAACCGATTATTCCCAAGTTATCGGCTCATTATTGGATGGATAATACCGCAGCAGAGCCGGATGAGAATGCCTACCGGAAATTAAGCAATAATTTACAAACTGCTGAAGTGGATGTTCGTGCGATTCTCGGGGAGACAACCATTTCGATCAATGAATTTTTAAAGTTGCAATCAAATGATATTATCGCGCTTAACCAGCAGATTGAAAATCCATTGTTGCTTACAGTGAACGAGGAACCAAAATTTTATGTTCAAGCGGGTAAGCAGAAGAGAAAGATAGCTGTTCAAGTACTAGAGGAAATTAAAAAGGGGGTTAACGCCCATGAATGATGGTATGTTATCTCAAGATGAAATTGATGCACTTCTCAATATAGGTACAGAGAAGGATGATAAACAAGAACCCGGCAACGATACTTACTTATCCGATATAGAGATTGATACAATCGGAGAAATTGGAAATATCTCCTTTGGAAGTTCTGCCACAACCTTATCGACATTACTCAACCAGAAGGTAGAAATAACTACTCCATCTGTAAGTATTATTGAAAATGAGGAATTGGCAAAAGAATTTACTTTCCAGCCGGTTAGTATCCAAGTTGATTATACGAAAGGCTTCACAGGAAGGAACATCCTTGTCATAAAAGCAACGGATGCAGCGATCATTGCTGATATTATGCTAGGTGGAGATGGGAAAGAGCCGGATGAAACACTTCCGGAAATATATATAAGTGCTGTCCAGGAAGCAATGAATCAAATGATGGGAACAGCGGCCACTAGCATGTCTACCGTTTTCAATAAAAAAGTGGATATATCTCCACCACAGATTATTGAAGGTTCAATCGAATCGGAAGCGAAAGAGATTTTCCAAGAAGATGTTTATGTCAAAATATTTTTCCGTCTCATTGTTGGTGACTTAATCGATTCAAACATGATGCAGCTCATTCCATTAGGTTTTGCTAAGGAATTAGTGGCTGACTTGCTGTCGGGTACTGCGGAAGAGCAATCCGCTGCCAAACAAGAATCGGCTGCAACGAGCACTGTGGAATTACCCACAAGAGATGCGTTTAAGTCTGAGGATGGACATCAAGCACAGGAACCTATCCGGAAACCGGAAGTGCAAAAGAAACAAAATCAACCAACCGAATCCCAATATCTTGGCAATGCATTCGATCAAGAGCGTGCAGCAATCGAACAAGCAACGTTCTCTGAATTCGAACCTGCACCACTTTCACAAAATGAGCAGAATAACTTAGATATGTTACTCGATATCCCTCTTAAAGTGACAGTGGAGTTAGGAAAGACGAAGAAAACGATAAGGGATATTCTCGATTTATCGCAAGGTTCTATTGTAGAATTGGATAAACTTGCGGGAGAACCAGTTGATATTTTAGTTAATGGAAAGTTGATTGCAGAAGGCGAAGTTATTGTTATTGAAGAGAACTTCGGTGTACGGGTAACCGACATAATCAGTCAATCCGACCGAATAATGAAACTTAAATAAATTTATTGTAGGAGGATTAGAAAATGGCTAATAAAATTTTAATTGTTGACGATGCAGCATTTATGCGTATGATGATAAAGGATATTTTAGCGAAGAATGGTTACGAAATTGTTGGGGAAGCCCAGGACGGGAAAGAAGCAGTAGAAAAATATAAGGAATTACAACCCGATCTTGTAACAATGGATATTACAATGCCTGAAATGGATGGAATTACTGCGCTAAAGGAAATCAAAGGTATTAATCCAGATGCTACGATCATTATGTGTTCAGCTATGGGGCAACAGGCGATGGTTATTGATGCAATTCAAGCGGGAGCTAAAGATTTTATCGTAAAACCATTCCAGGCTGATCGTGTATTAGAAGCTATCCAAAAAGCTTTGAGCTAAGCGTCTATGTCTATGAAACCTATCGTTATGTTTTCTATTATCTTTTCAGTTGTCTTATGCGGCTTGTTTGGGGATATCAGTTATATACACGCTGAGCCGGAATATGTTGATGAATGCCTGGAAAATCCGGAACGCTGTGAAGAACAAGTGACAGAAGACGAAAGTAATGAAAATACCGAATTACTGCAACAAGAAGAACCTGGTTCCTTATTCTTTCAAATTGTTCGCTTAGTGTTTGCGTTATTGCTTGTCGTAGGATTAATCTATGTTTTTCTCTATTTTTTAAAGAGAAGAAATAAAATCGGCAATCGTATTAAGAGTTTGGAAAATGTTGGAGGTATTTCAGTTGGTCAGAATAAAACGGTCCAACTAATCCGTTTAGGCAACAAACTTTATCTGATTGGCGTAGCTGAAAATATTACCTTACTGGAAGAGCTTGATGATCCGACATTAATGGAAGAGATTATGAGAGCGAAAGAAGAACAACAGAGCGAACTGGATGCTAGTAATATACTTTCTTCAATTCTGAAAAAGAATCAGAAAGAAAAAGTGGAAGAGGATCAATTTAACCGTCTGTTCAATCAAGAACTGAATCGTCTGCAAAAAACGCGAAAATCTATTATCGAAAGAAATAAGGAAGATAGAAATGAATGAATTTATTGAGATATTTTCCAGTTCGGATCCCGCAAATATATCGACTTCTGTTCGCTTGATTTTATTGCTGACGGTTTTTTCACTGGCTCCAGGGATTTTAATTCTTATGACTTCTTTTACACGTATTGTCATTGTGCTTTCATTCGTTCGCACATCCCTCGCGACACAGCAAATGCCGCCCAACCAGGTGTTGATTGGTTTAGCACTATTTTTATCGTTCTTTGTCATGGCGCCTACCTTTCAAGAGGTTTATACTGAAGCGCTTGACCCATTGTTCGCGGAGGAAATTACATTGGATGAAGCTTATGAGAATGCCAGTGTACCAATGAAAGAATTTATGTCAAAGCACACTCGGCAAAAAGATCTTGCGTTATTTTTAAATTATTCAGAGGCTGAACCGCCGGAAACCATACAAGATATTCCATTAACGACATTGATTCCGGCCTTTGCAATTAGTGAACTGAAGACTGCTTTTCAGATGGGATTTATGATTTTCATTCCATTTCTCGTTATTGATATGGCAGTTGCTAGTATTCTAATGTCCATGGGAATGATGATGCTTCCACCGGTAATGATTTCACTACCTTTTAAAATTCTTTTATTTGTGCTTGTGGACGGTTGGTATTTAGTCACCCATTCGTTACTTACAGGGTTTTAGCGTGAATTACTGGAGGAAGGTGTTCTATAATGACGAGCGAATTTGTTTTAGCACTTGCTGAGCGTGGTATCTATACAATTTTACTTGTAGCAGGTCCACTGCTCATTCTCGCCCTTGCGGTGGGATTATTAGTCAGTATTTTCCAGGCAACAACACAAATTCAAGAACAGACATTAGCCTTTATTCCGAAGATCGTTGCAGTTTTAATCGGGCTTATTTTTTTCGGCCCATGGATGTTGACAACGATGGTGGAATTTGGTGCCGATATATTTCAAAATTTAAATGTACTTGTAGGGTAAGCAATGCTTGAATTAATTGATTTAAACCGACTGCCAATATTATTACTTGTTTTTGTTCGTTTGTTGTCATTTTTTATCGTTATTCCATTATTTTCTTATCGGACGATTCCAATGCCGTTCCGCATTGGATTCAGTTTCTTTTTAGCGCTCATACTTTTCCAGACAATTGATACATCAATCTTAACGCTGGATCATACATATATTTTTCTTGTAGTGAAAGAAGCGCTTGTTGGCCTGCTTATTGGATTGATAGCTTTTATTATTGTCTCGGCATTGCAAGTTGCTGGGGGATTTGTTGATTTCCAGATGGGTTTTGCAATCGCCAATGTCGTTGACCCGCAAACAGGTGCACAAAGTCCGCTAACGGGACAATATTTTTATATGATTGCTCTCTTATTCTTACTTGCCGTGGATGGACACCATTTGATTATTGATGGAATTTTTACAAGTTACGAATTCGTGCCAATCGATGCTTATCTTCCGCTTCATGAGGAATCGATTGCGGAATTTATTATTCAGGCATTCAATTATATGTTTATTATTGCTTTTCAAATGGCTATTCCCATCGTTGGCACGCTATTTCTTGTGGATATTGCGCTTGGTATTATTGCACGTACTGTACCGCAATTGAACGTATTTGTTGTCGGATTGCCGCTGAAAATATTTGTCAGCTTTATGGCGATTTTAATTTTCTTAGCCCTTTTTATGACTGCGGTAGAGAATTTATTCGGTACGATGCTTCAAACGATGCGGCAATTATTGAGGATTTTCGGAGGTGCGTAGCATGCGGTTGACAATGGATTTACAGTTTTTTGCTGGAGAAAAAACTGAAAAAGCGACCCCCAAAAAACGTCAAGATGAACGGAGAAAGGGACGGGTTGCGAAAAGCCAAGATATTAATACGGCTATATTACTCGCGCTTTGCTTCCTGGCTCTGTTTATTTTTGGCGGTTTTATTCTTGAAACCATGCTGACGTTCTTCATTCAAGCATTTACAAACTTCATTCATTGGGATGTGACGATTGAATCAGTTGCTACGGTCTTGAATGGGGCAACACTTGAAGCCGCGAAAATGCTTGCACCGATTATGCTGATTGCCATGATTGCTGGATTTGCCTCCAACCTGATCCAAACGAGAGGTGTATTGTTTTCAATGGAACCATTAAAATTTGATTTGAAGCGAATTGATCCGATCCAAGGTGCGAAACGGATTTTTTCAATTCGTGCTTTAGTTGAACTTTTAAAATCACTTTTTAAAATCACTTTTATTGGTGCGATCACCTTCAGCGTGATTTGGATCTATAAAGATGAGGTACTCATGCTAATGTTTACAAATGCAGAGAGTGCGCTTGCATTGTTTGGAAGAGTCGCAATCATTATGGGCTTCTCTGCTACTGTCGCACTTCTTTTCTTAGCGGTACTCGATTATTTTTATCAGAGATTTGACTTTGAAAAAAATATGCGGATGTCGAAACAAGATATTAAAGATGAGTATAAGAATATGGAGGGTGATCCGCTGATCAAATCGAAAATTAAAGAGAAACAACGCATGATGGCGACGAGACGTATGATGTCGGAAGTTCCAGAAGCGGATGTTGTTATTACGAACCCAACCCATTTTGCGATTGCTCTGAAATATGATGAAGATAAAGCAAGCGCACCTTACGTGCTTGCTAAAGGTGTGGATCACACTGCGCGAAAGATCAGAGAAATTGCCGAACAACATGAAATAGCAACTGTAGAAGATAAACCTCTTGCACGATCACTCTATAGCATCGTTGAAGTTGGGGAAACAATCCCGGAAGAGTTCTATCAAGCTGTTGCGGAAATATTGGCATATGTGTATCAAATGGATAATAAAGCAAGATCTTGAGGAGAGACACTGAATGAAGGTAAGAGATTTATCTGTACTAATTGGAGTTATTTTAATTATTATGATGCTCGTCATCCCGCTTCCGGGTGGCGTTTTAAGTGTACTTATACTAGTGAATATTACGATTTCCTTGATTGTTATTCTTGTGGCGATGAACACAACGGAAGTCCTTCAGTTCTCTGTTTTTCCGACGCTTCTCCTATTAGTCACTCTATTTCGGTTAGGTTTAAACGTGTCGACAACAAGAGCAATCCTTTCAGAAGGTGATGCGGGAGGGGTTGTAGAAACATTCGGCTCTTTTGTAATTGGTGGTAATCCGCTTGTCGGGTTTGTCGTCTTTATTATTCTTGTTATTATTAACTTTTTAGTTATTACAAAAGGTTCAGAACGGGTATCTGAAGTAGCAGCAAGATTTTCTTTGGACTCGATGCCTGGTAAGCAAATGAGTGTTGATGCAGACCTGAATGCCGGACTAATTACGGAGCAAGAATCAAAAGAACGCCGGAAAAAGATAGAAAGGGAAGCAGATTTTCACGGTTCAATGGACGGTGCCAGTAAATTCGTAAAAGGCGATGCAATTGCTGGAATTATCATTGTTATTATTAATATCGTTGTTGGAATTATTATCGGGATGCTCCAGATGGGATTATCCTTAAATGAATCAGTTGAATTGTTTACTAGACTCACAGTGGGTGACGGGTTGGTCACTCAGATTCCAGCTCTCCTTATGTCAACGGCAACTGGAATTGTTGTTACCCGTGCAAGTGATGGGGAAAATTTAAGTACGGATGTGGTGAATCAAATCACTCAATATCCTAAACTCTTATATGTAGCCGCTGGAACAGTTTTCCTGCTCGGTTTAACACCAATCAACTTCTTTCTTACGACAGCACTTGCGAGTCTATTATTTTTCACCGGTTACATAATAGATAGAAAACCGGCTATCCCGGATGAACCGGATGAGGAAGAAGTGGATGAGGCGGAAAGTGCCAAGCTGCATACACCGGAAAATGTTGTGAATTTAATTAACCTTGATCCGATTGAATTCGAATTCGGTTATGCACTGATTCCGCTTGCCGATGCGAATCAAGGTGGAGATTTGCTAGAAAGAGTGATTATGATTCGTAGACAGCTGGCAATTGAACTTGGGATGGTTATCCCTGTTGTGCGAATTAGAGATAATATTCAACTGAATCCAAATGAATATCGGCTGAAGATCAAAGGAAATGAAGTGGCAAAAGGCGAGCTGATGCTGGACCATTATTTAGCGATGGCACCTGATATGGATGACGATGGAATTGAAGGAATTGATACGTTGGAACCGGCCTTTGGTCTCCCTGCGAAATGGATTACGGAGGAACATAAGGATGAAGCTGAGCTTTCCGGTTATACCGTTGTAGACCCGCCATCTGTCGTCTCAACCCATATTACAGAAGTGATCAAACAGCATGCCCATATCTTGCTAGGTAGAGAGGAAACGAAACAGCTTATCGATCACCTGAAAGAGACGAACCCGATTTTAGTCGAAGAGGTTAATCCTGAGCCGCTTGCAATCGGGGATGTTCAAAAGGTATTGGCAAAACTACTTCGGGAAAATGTCTCCATTCGTAATCTGCCGGTCATATTTGAAACATTGGCCGACTTTTCCAAGATGACGAACGATACGGATTTACTCGCGGAATATGTTAGACAATCCTTGTCGGCACAACTGACGGAACAGTATGCGAAGCCCGACCGTACTCTTACCGTCATTACGGTATCCGGTAAAGTGGAGAAGTTGCTCGCAGAAAGTATTCAGCATACAGAGCATGGGAATTATTTATCTCTTGAACCTGATAAACAACAAGAAATAATTACAACGATTCATCAGGAAGTGGAGAAGCTGACACTTCAGGAAGATACAGCAATTGTTTTGTGCTCGCCTGCAATCCGGATGTATCTAAAACAATTGCTTGACCGGTTCTTGCCGCAAGTTGTTGTATTGTCTTATAACGAATTGGAACCGGATATCCAGGTGCAAAGTGTAGGGGTGGTGAATATTGCGTGAAGATAAAAAAATATATAGCAGACACAATGCCTGAAGCGATGAATGAAATAAGAAAAGACTTCGGTCGAGAAGCGGTTATTCTTCAATCAAAAGAAATTAAACAAAAAGGCTTCCTCGGTCTGTTTCAAAAGAAGAGGATTGAGGTCATTGCCGCACATGATCCTGATCCCATCAAGCGTGACTCAAAGCCGCTGGAAGATAAAGAGATTAAAATGGAACAAACGAGTAAACCCCAATCTGATCTGCAAACAATAGAACCGGTACTTAAAGAAATTAGGAATCTAAAGAATTTAATCGAACTGGAAGCAGCAAAAGATGAGACGAAGCTTCCTGCATTATATCAACTTGCGCTTCAGCAACTTCTCGATCAGGAAGTAGAAAAGACGCTTGCTGAAGCAATTATTGAAAAAACAATTAGCTTCTTAGCGGATGAGGGAACTGAAGTGACGGAAACGAGTATTGCGAATGCACTGAAACAAGTCATTCGTAATGAATTGAATGAACTGTCCTTTCAAGGTATCACAGGTGAACAACAAATTGTTCAATTTGTCGGTCCGACTGGGGTTGGTAAAACAACAACAATTGCTAAGATTGCGGCCAGGCTTTTACTTCAAGAAAAAAAGAAGGTTGCTTTCATAACAACCGATACGTATCGTATTGCCGCGGTGGAACAATTAAAAACGTATGCCCGCATTTTAAATGTTCCTTTGGAAGTTGCTTACCAAGTTGATGATTATAGGCAAGCGATTGAAACGTTTACGGATTATGATGTGATTCTTGTCGATACAGCTGGAAGGAATTTTCGTGAAAAAGCTTATATCAATCAACTTAAAGAGATGTTGGAAGATGTACCATCTATTGCAACCTATCTCGTATTGGCGCTCACCACTAAACCAAAAGACGTACAGGACTTGTTTGAACAGTTCCAGGACATTCCGCTTACAGAAATGATCTTCACGAAAATGGATGAAACAACACAGTATGGCAGTATCCTTTCTATCGCCTTAAATAACCGCATCGGCATTGCCTACTTAACCAATGGACAAGATGTTCCCGATGACCTAGTGAAACCAACTCCAATTTTAATTAGTGATCTGATTGTGGGGCAAGAAGATGACTGACCAGGCGAAGAACCTAAGGATAAAAATGGAGCAATCTCAACCGAAACATGAAGCGAAGACAGTTGCTTTCATTAGTGGTAAAGGGGGAGTCGGGAAGTCTAACATTGGTTTAAATTTCTCCCTAGAGCTGGTCCGGCGAAATAAAAAAGTAGTTCTATTTGATCTTGATGTCGGTATGGGGAATATAAATATTCTACTCGGCCTTCAGCCTAAAAATACAATTGTTGACATGTTCACGGAACGGTTATCAATCACTGAAATAATCGAGCAAGGTCCGCAAGGTTTATCTTATATTGCAGGTGGCACAGGGCTCAGCGAATTTTTAGAGATGAAACAGACGGAAAAGAACTATTTCTATAAGCAGTTTGAACAGTTAACAGAGATGTATGATTATATAATTTTCGATATGGGTGCGGGTATCACGGAAACAAGTCTATTTTTCATTTTAGCTGCCGACGAATGTATTGTAGTTACAACAGGAGAGCCAACTGCAATAACGGATGCCTATAGTATGATTAAACAGATTACAATTAATGGAGGAAGCATGCCACTACACTTAATTTTAAATCGAGCCAGGTCGCATGGAGAGATGACTTCTTTAAAGCAGCTGCAACAAGTTATTAAACAGTTTCTTCAAATTGATGTGCACCCGTTAGGTATCATTCCTGAAGATAAGCATGTAGTGCAAGCAGTTATGCAGCAAGTGCCTTTTTTAATATTAAATGAGAAAGCACCGGCTGCCCGATCAGTCAAACAAATTACGGAAAGCTATCTGAATAAGGAGAAGGCCGTTCCAGTAACGGATGGACGAGCTTTCCTTCAAAAATTAAAAAATCTGCTAAGAGGTAAATTTTAATGGAAAGAGTTCGTGTACTTGTTGTTGACGATTCAGCTTTTATGCGAAAGATGATTACAGACATATTAAACAGCGATGATCGTATTAAAGTAATCGACACAGCTAGAAACGGTAAAGATGGAATTGAAAAAATTAGAAGACTTAAGCCGGATGTCGTCACGATGGATATTACGATGCCAGTTCTTGATGGAATTTCAGCACTAAAGAAAATAATGATGACGATGCCAGTACCAGTCATTATGTTATCGAGCAAATCAGATTATGGCACAGAGCATACGATAAATGCGATAGATAATGGTGCTATTGATTTTATTATGAAGCCTTCGGGGGAAATTTCCTTGAATATCGAAACGATTCAAGAAGAAATTATTTCTAAAGTAATTGCAGCAAAAGACGTAGGGATTCCACCAGTGCGCTCGGTTAAAGAAAATTCCAGTCCGACATCTTTATGTTCTTATTTACCACCGACAAGAAAAGCACGAGATTATTCATTGATTGCTATTGGAACATCTACAGGTGGGCCAAAAGCTCTACAACGAATCATTTCGGATTTACCTGGAGACTTTCAAACACCGATACTTATCGTACAACATATGCCTCCACATTTTACAAAGTCACTGGCAGAACGATTAAATAAGCTAACAAGTCTTCAGGTGAAAGAGGCGGCAGATGGTGATGTCATAAAGCCGCGATTCGTATATATCGCACCAGGCGATTTCCATATGGTAGTAGAGGAAATTGGGACGGAATATGGGCTAAAATTAACAAAGGACCCGCCAGTGAATAACCATCGTCCCTCCGTAGATGCCCTGTTCTATTCTCTAGCCAATCACGAGAACTTGAATAAAACAGCAGTTGTCTTAACGGGGATGGGAAGTGATGGTGCAAGCGGCATCCGACAGATTAAACAAGTGGACAAGCAAGCATTTATTATCTCTGAATCAGAGGAAAGTTCCGTTATTTATGGTATGCCGAAAGCTGCTTATGAAACAGGATTAGTTGATCAAGTGTTACCTTTGCATCAAGTAGGACATTTTCTCGGCAAAATAACATAGATTCTAAAATATTTGTGATAGAACTAGAGCAGGAGATGAAAAAACATGGAACATTCTACAGGGAATTATCTAAAAGTCATTGTTTTTCAGTTACAAGATGAAGAATATGCTTTACCAGTTGAATATGTCAGTGCAATTGAAAGAATCCAGCCAATCACACGTGTTCCCCGTGCAGAAGAATTTGTCAAAGGTGTTATTAATTTACGGGGTGTTATTATTCCAATTATTGATTTACGGTTACGCTTCGGAATGGCCGAAACGGAACTGACAGAAGAGAATCGCATCATTATTGTGAAAAAGAATGGATTTGAAGTCGGTTTAATTGTTGATACAGCAAGTGATGTAATCGATCTTGCATTAGATGAAATGGAACCAAATCCAGAGGTTGTCGGTTCGGAAGCAGCTGATTATATTGACGGAGTGAGCAAAATTGAGGATCGATTGCTTATTCTGCTTAACCTAAAGAAGATTCTCATTTCTAACCAGTATACGCATGCGGTGACAGAAGAAGGACAGAAACCTTATGAAATATAGGGATCTATCTACTTTCCAACTCGATGTACTACGGGAAGTAGGAAATATTGGAGCGGGAAATGCTGTCACCGCGTTATCCCAATTATTAAACCGCAAGATTGAAATGGCCATCCCATCGGTTAATGTTGTTTCTTTTGATGAAATGATGGAATTGATCGGCGGTCCGGAGAAAAAAGTTGTCGCTATTTTATTTCGTATCTATGGTGATGCACCAAGTAATGTGTTTTTTGTTTTATCCGTCGAAGAAGCCGAGTTGCTCATCCGCACGATGACAAATAATCCGACTTATAAACTTAAAGAGGATCTAGGTAAGGAATCGATAGAATTTTCAGCTCTTGAAGAAGTAGGGAATATTGTTACTGGTTCTTATATTTCGGCGTTATCCGATTTTACGCATTTATATCTGCAACCTTCTGTTCCCCATCTAGGGATTGATATGGCTGCAGCAGTTTTGACATATGGCTTAATCGACATTTCTCAAGCTTCGGACTATGCAATCGTTATTGATTCTAAAGTAAATAGTCAAGGGACAAGCAACATGTTAAAGGGGAACTTTTTCTTGCTGCCGAATCCTGACTCGTTGCAAATAATATTTAAAGCGTTAGGACTAGAAGAAAATGAATAAAATTGGAACAGTCATCAGAGTAGGCATTGCCGATTTGAATACGGTACGGGCGCCTGATACGATACGAACATTGGGGCTTGGTTCTTGTGTAGGAATTGTCATTTATGATGAGAAGAAACAAGTTGCTGGACTAGCTCATATTTTATTGCCAGATTCGACCGCGACGAGACAGAAACCGATTAACGCATATAAATATGCGGATACTGCTATACCCTATTTAGTAGAAAAGTTGCTGCAAATGGGAGCCAAGCACTCGGCGCTTCAAGCTAAAATAGCTGGTGGCGCGGAAATGTTCAAATTCGGTACGGGTTCTGATTTATTACGGATAGGTCGCCGAAATGTTGAAGCAACGCTCGGCGAATTAGAAAAGTTAAAGATTCCAGTCATTGCTAAAGATGTCGGTGGGAATATCGGAAGAACGATTGAGTTTAATCCTTCAACTAGTGAATTAAACATTAGAAAAGTGAATCGTGAGGAAATCGTTATTTAGGGATGGATCTCGGGCAGGAATTTTAGGAGGAAGGAGTGGAGTACCATGAATTCGGGAATGTCATCAGAAGAACAACAACTTTGGAAGCAGTGGAATGCAAATCAGCATCACGAGGTATTAAATGAAATCATTGCATATTATATGTATCTGGTGGACTATCATTCAGAACGGATTGCCAGTCACTTGCCGAACAATGTGAGTAAAGATGATATTAGAAGTTTTGGTCTCCTCGGCCTGTATGATGCAGTTACGAAATTCGAATCTAACCGAAAACTTAAATTTGATACCTATGCCTCCTTTCGAATAAAAGGAGCAATCATGGATGGACTTCGTAAGGAAGATTGGCTGCCCCGCTCACTAAGAGAGAAGACGAAAAAGATAGAACGCACAGCCGAACAGTTGGAACAGCAATTACAACGTAAACCTACTTCCGGAGAAATTGGAAAGCAGTTGGATATGTCCTCTGATGAAGTGGAATCCGTTATAAAAGATTCTTTGTTTGCTAATGTGCTTTCGATTGAAGAAAAGCCGACAACGACCCAGGAATTTAATGAAGGAATCGGCTATATGATTCCTGATGAAAATACCGCAACACCGGAAGAAGAGATTTACCAGGAAGAATTAAAACTGGAATTAATCGAAGGAATTAAGAGTTTGAATGAAAGGGAACAGCTAGTCATCGATCTCTTTTATCATCAAGAGCTTACCTTTACAGAAATTGGGCAAACATTGAACTTGACGACTTCAAGAATTTCACAGATTCATAAAAAAGCAATATTCAAATTGAAAAATATATTAACGAAGATCATCGAATGACTTGGTATTATATGGGGGTAATCAATTTGGACAGAATAAAAAAATATTTTCGTGTACGGTTTAAAGATAACGATATGTTAGCAGAAGTTCATTGTACCGATGCGTTTTATGAATTAAAGGAAAAATTGCAAGTTGATATGTCTTCATGGAGGGAATTTCTGACTGCAAACAAAGTTGTGTACGGCATCCAGTTTCAAGCACTTGCCCAGTTAGCAGGAGACCCTACCTTTATTGATTACCCAATTGTTATTGCAAGAGGCTTAAAACCAGAGAAGGGGAAAGATGGCAAATTCTCCTTTCTAGTCGATCTCAACAAGAAAATGAAAAAGGATAAAGACTGGAACTTCCGGGGAATAATGACGATTCCTTCTGTAAATAGGGGTGAAAAACTTGCCAAGCTCGTCCATCCCGGGGTAGGGACGGATGGTAAAAATGTAATGGGACACGTAGTTAAGGCTCCTCAAGGCAAAGCCAAATCCATTCGGCCTGGAAAGAACGTTCTATTCAATAAGGCTGATAACTGTTATTATGCTACAGAGGATGGGCAGTTAAGTTATACGGGAAGGAAAATTGAAGTTTTCCCTGAGTATTATGTGAATGACACATTGTCAATGAAAACTGGAAACCTTGATTTTACTGGGACGATTATTATCCACGGAGACGTGCCGACAGGATTTACTGTAAAGGCTGACGGCGATGTCAAGATTTTCGGGATGGTAGAAGCTGCAACTATCATTGCTGGAGGTTCAATTTACATATCAGAAGGAATTGCAGGACAGGACAAGGGACGTTTGGAAGCACAGGAGAATATCCAGCTAGGTTATATTAACCAGGCAAAGATTTTCGCAGGTAACGATTTATATGTGGAAAATTCCATCCTTCATAGTGAATGTGTTGTCCGCGGACATGTATTTTCTCAAAAAGGGAATATTATTGGCGGCTCGTTATCTGCCGGAAAAACAATTGAAGCGAAAGATATTGGAACGAAGCTTCATACGAAAACAGAAATTATTTTAGGAGTAAATAAACTAGTAGCAGATAAAGAGCAAGCATTAAAGCAAAAGAAAATAGAGCTAGAAGAAATGCATGGAAAGTTGAAAATGCTTGGGGATAAGCTTGCCACTCAGAGTGATAGCGACCCCAACGTCCGCATTTCAAAATTGCGTCAGAAACATTCCATGGAAAAGGTCACAAGCGAGCTTAATGAAATTACTGACGAGCTTGCAGAGCTGAATGCAGCGATGGGGGATATCAGGGATACGCAACTCATTGTAAGAAACTTTATTTATCAGAATGTTACGGTTACGTTTGGAAAATATAAACGAGTGATGACTACAAATTATCATTACGTACAGTTCAATCTTTTCAATAATGAAATTGCAGTGCAGCAGTTGTTTTAATGGAAGGATAATTTTTAATCCCAATATGGCAATTATAAGTGGGTAGAGGAGAACGGTCATGGTTTCATTTTTACTGATTATTAGTTTTCTATTACATTTAATCACGCTTGTAGCAATCTTCCAGTTGTTAAAGAAAGGACAGCAATTGGAAAACACGGCAAATTCCGCTGAATTAACAGCAGCACTAGAACGTTCTCTCGAGGAAATCAAAGCGGAAAATGACCGGTTACAAGCTTTAATGACGAATCATAAAGCATCTTCAGTTGAACAAAAGAATCAAAAAGAGGAAAGTCAGCAACCTGCAGAGCAAGTACCTGCTCATCAACCGGAATCGGAAGAAGCAGATGCGGATGTTGATCGTCTGCTCGGTGATGCACCGGGATATGAACTAGAAGCCTCTCTCGAATCCCGTGTTATGCAGCTCCATGCAAAAGGACTTACGATCGAGGAAATTGCGAAGGAGCTTGATTGCGGGAAAACAGAAGCAGAGTTGATCATTCGGTTATATGACGAATAAAAACTTGCTTCCTTTACCTAGTTATGGTATATTAATCTCTGGTGTAAAACACTTGTCGAAACAAGACAAGTCATAACACACGTCTCGGGATTTGCTTATAAGGTGCCAGATTGCCAATGGTTTATATGCAGAAAGGAACGGGGCGGAGGAAAACTAACCTATAGGAGGAATTTTAAAATGGCAGCAATTTCAATGAAGCAATTACTTGAAGCTGGTGTACATTTCGGTCACCAGACACGCCGTTGGAACCCGAAAATGAAGAAATATATCTTCACGGAACGTAACGGTATCTATATCATCGACCTGCAAAAGACAGTGAAAAAGGTTGAAGAAGCTTATAACTATGTAAGAGAATTGGCGGCAAATGGCGGTACACTTCTTTTCGTAGGTACAAAAAAACAAGCACAGGACTCTGTTCGTGATGAAGCACTTCGCTCCGGCATGTTCTATGTGAACCAGCGCTGGCTAGGTGGAACGCTAACGAACTTCCAAACAATCCGCAAACGTATCGAGCGTTTGAAAGAAATTGAAAGAATGGAAGAGGACGGTACATTTGAAGTACTTCCTAAGAAAGAAGTAGGGGAGCTACTTAAAGAAAAAGATCGTCTTGTGAAATTCTTAGGCGGAATTAAAGACATGAAGAAGCTTCCAGATGCAATGTTTGTTATTGACCCACGTAAAGAACGAATTGCTATTGCTGAAGCTCATAAATTAAACATCCCAATCATCGGTATTGTCGATACAAACTGTGATCCGGATGAAATTGACTATGTAATCCCAGCTAACGATGATGCAATTCGTGCTGTTAAATTATTGACTTCAAAAATGGCTGATGCTATTTTAGAAGGGAAACAAGGTGAAGAAACAGCAGAAGTAGAAGCTCCAGTCGAAGAACCAGCAGCTGAAGATAACAAAGCTGAAACAGAAGCGGAAGCAACTGCAGAAGCCTCAACTCAAGAGTAATTTTCTGGAAAAGTGAGGGTGATAAGAGGATAATTACCTTTTATCACCTTTTTTTAAAGAAAGAAACACGGAATCTTTAAAGGAGGATTTTTACAAATGGCAATTACAGCAAAGATGGTTAAGGAATTACGTGAAAAAACTGGTGCAGGTATGATGGATTGTAAAAAAGCACTTCAAGAAACAGATGGTGACATTGATAAAGCAATCGACTACCTGCGTGAAAAAGGAATGGCGCAAGCTGCCAAGAAGGCAGACCGCATTGCAGCAGAAGGATTAACTCATGTTGAAATCGATGGCAACACTGCAGTTTTACTAGAAGTGAACTGTGAAACAGACTTCGTAACGAAAAACGATTTGTTCAAAGACCTTTTAGTTAAGATTGGTAAGGCATTACTTGCTAACAAACCAGAAACTGTGGAAGGTGCATTAGAAGCAACGGTTGATGGTGAAAAACTAGAAACAATTATTAACAGTGCAATCTCTACAATCGGTGAGAAGATTTCTTTACGTCGTTTCACTATTTTCGAAAAAACAGATAACGATGCATTCGGTTCTTACTTGCATATGGGCGGAACAATTGGTGTTGTGACTGTTCTTGAAGGGACAACGGATGAAGAAGTTGCAAAAGATGTTGCAATGCACGTAGCAGCAATCAACCCTCGCTATGTTAACCGTGAAGATGTAGCAGAGAACGAAGTAAATCACGAGCGTGAAGTTCTAAAACAACAAGCTCTTAATGAAGGTAAACCAGCCAATATTGTTGAAAAAATGGTTGAAGGCCGTCTTGGCAAATTCTTTGAACAAATCGTTCTTGTCGAACAAGCATTTGTTAAAGATCCTGACGTTAAAGTGAAGAAATATGTAGCAGACAAAGGTGCAAGCGTGAAAACTTTCGTGCGCTATGAAGTAGGCGAAGGTATGGAAAAACGTGAAGAAAACTTTGCTGAAGAAGTAATGAGCCAAATTAAAAAATAAGCCAATTGTAAAATAGGGAACGAGATTGTTCCCTATTTTACCATGGTTGTATACAACGGAATAAATAAAGAACAAACATATCATAATAATATGTATTGCGATGGAGGTTATTATGACAACAGCAAAGTACCAGAGAATTGTGTTAAAATTAAGTGGAGAGGCATTGAGTGGGGATCAGGGAAGCGGTATTGATCCGAAAATCATCCATTCCATTGCACGCCAAGTAAAAGAGGTTGCAGAACTTGGAGTAGAAGTTGCAATCGTTGTTGGTGGAGGAAACATCTGGAGAGGTAAGGTCGGTAGTGAGATGGGGATGGACCGTGCATCGGCTGATTACATGGGTATGCTAGCAACGGTTATGAATTCACTAGCATTGCAAGATGGACTGGAAATGATTGGAATTCCAACAAGAGTTCAGACATCGATTGAAATGCGCCAAGTTGCAGAACCATACATAAGAAGAAAAGCAATTCGCCATTTGGAAAAGAAGCGTGTTGTCATTTTTGCCGCCGGTACAGGAAACCCTTATTTTTCAACGGATACTACTGCTGCGCTAAGAGCGGCAGAAATTGAAGCAGAAGTAATTCTAATGGCTAAAAACAATGTGGATGGTGTTTACTCCGCTGACCCGTTAGTTAATAAAGATGCTGTTAAATATGATAATTTATCTTATTTGGATATGATTAATGAAGGCCTCGGAGTAATGGACTCTACAGCTTCATCACTCTGTATGGATAATAATATTCCTTTAATCGTCTTCTCCATAACAGAAAAAGGTAATATTAAACGCGTCGTTCAAGGCGAGACAATTGGAACAACTATAAGGGGGAAATAAGTGATGGCAAATTCTGTGTTAAGTGAAATGAAGGAAAAAATGGAACTTGCGGTACAAGCATTTATGCGAAACTTAGCTACTGTTCGAGCTGGAAGAGCAAACCCTAACCTATTAGATAGTGTTTTTGTTGATTACTATGGTGCAGCTACACCACTTAATCAACTTGCGTCAGTAGGTGCACCTGAAGCTCGTTTACTTGTCGTAACACCATATGACAAAACGGCACTAGGCGAAATTGAGAAAGGCATTCAGAAAGCGAACCTTGGGCTATCTCCATCCAATGATGGGAATGTTATCCGCATCAATATTCCAGCATTAACGGAAGAGCGCCGGAAAGAGCTTGTGAAAGTCGTCGGTAAATTCGCGGAAGAATCCCGTGTTCAAGTGCGTAATATCCGTCGTGAGGCTAACGATCAATTAAAAGCTATGGAAAAAGATTCCGAGATCACAGAAGATGAATTACGGAAATTCCAAGATGATGTTCAAAAAGAAACAGATCAGTTCATTGCTAAAATTGAACAGCTGACAAAAGAAAAAGAAAATGAGATTATGGAAGTATAATCTATAGTTAACACTTTAATATTGTTACTTAAACGTGTAAAATCAATGTAGCCCTCTTTTTATAAGGGGGCTTTTGTATTTTTTTGTGATTATCGTTATAATGTAACGTGTACCATGAAGTGAAAAAATGAATGGATAATTTACAAATAAACTCAACTTTCTCATCTAAAAATAAAGTAAACTGCCAAATGCTTTCATTCAGCGTAAGTATTTTGTGCATTCATTTTATTGGCGTTCTAATTACCGTTCAGTTGCCCGGCGGACGGATGCTTTCCACGGGCACGGCCTCAGCCTCCTCGGAAGAAAACCGCTTCCTGCGGGGTCTTCGGACTCGTGCTATTCCCGTAGGAGTCACCGTCCGCCGGGCAACTGAACTGGTCTAAAGGATTATTTTAAAAAGAAATTATTCCGTTATGATAAGGATTGTACTTCTGGAATATTAAACAGTAATCCAAATCACGCTTTCCCCTCGGAGCAGTCCAGACACCTCGAGACTCCTGCAGGAGGAAAGGCATAGGTGAGACCCCGCAGTACGCAAAGCGTACGAGGAGGCTCACCAGCCGCCTGCGGAAAGCGAGAGGTGTCTGGACTGCGGACCTCCAGAAGTAAGTTGTACACACTTACGCTGAATGAAAGTAATTCACAGCTGTTTTAGGGGTATAAAGGTTGAGTAATGAAGGGCATCCTTCAAACATATAAATGAAAGTGAAATAATTCTGCAGATGGAGTAGGAAGTCAGAAATTCGGAGGACCTAAGATGTCTATGAAAATACCGTTTATTAAAAATAAACAAGAGGATGACAAGCTCATCAACTTATCAGAGAATATACCGAATCACGTAGCAATTATTATGGACGGGAATGGACGCTGGGCAGAAAGCCGACGCTTGCCTAGAATTGCCGGACATAAAGAGGGCGTAAAAGCAGTAATGAAAGTCGTGCGGGCTGCTAACGATGCCAATGTGAAAGTATTGACTTTATACGCTTTCTCTACCGAGAACTGGAATCGTCCAAAATCGGAAATTGATTTTTTAATGAAGCTGCCTAAAGAATTTTTGCATATTTATCTTCCAGAATTAATGGCAAACAATGTTCGAATTGAAACAATCGGTAATTTTGATGCGCTTCCTGCACACACTCAAAAAACTGTGCAATACGCGATAAACAAAACAAAAGCAAACGATGGACTGCTCCTTAATTTTGCTTTGAATTATGGTAGCAGATATGAAATTATGCGTGCAATCAAACAGATCATGAATGATGTGGATGGGAATAAAGTATCGCTTGATTCATTAGGAGAGGAAGAATTTTCGAAATACCTTTACACAAATGGTCTGTCAGATCCCGACTTGCTCATCCGTACAAGTGGTGAGAAGCGGCTTAGCAACTTCCTGCTCTGGCAGCTTGCGTATAGTGAATTTTGGTTTACGGATGTTCTTTGGCCTGATATGGATGAGAATATTTTTAATAAAGCGATACAAGATTATCAAAAAAGGAAACGACGTTACGGAGGTATTTAAGGTGATGAAATTTATATGAAGCAACGGGTTATAACAGCAATTCTTGCACTAATCGTATTCCTTCCATTTGTAATTATTGGCGACTTGCCGTTTATTTTGTTCATCTACTTGCTTGCGACAATCGGCCTGATGGAATTGTTGCGAATGAGGGAAATATCTCTCGTTTCCATTCCAGGATTAATTGGAACGATTGGAATCTGGCTCGTACTGTTGCCGGATAAATCTACTCTTTTTTCCATAGAATTTTTATCCATAACAGATATGCTAACTGTAATTATCTTATTTTTATTAGCTTATACTGTATTAGTCAGGAATAAGTTCACATTTGATGAAGCAGGATTCGTTATCCTTACAGCCTTATATGTTGGAATTGGATTTTATTTTCTGATTGAGACAAGACTTGGCACGAGTGGGTTCAGTAATATTCTATTTGCCTTCTTCATCATTTGGGCTACGGATACAGGAGCATATTTTGTTGGGAGGGCACTAGGAAAACGGAAATTATGGCCGGATATTAGTCCGAATAAGACGGTGGAAGGAGCTATCGGGGGAATCGTCACTGCATGTATTGTAGCGGTAATTTTCCATCTTGTACATCCGTTCCCACACTCGTTGCTAATCGTTATTATTGTAACGATTTTTGCGTCGATGGTAGGACAAGTAGGGGATTTGGTGGAATCTGCTTTCAAGCGGAATTATGGAGTAAAAGACTCTGGTAAATTACTACCAGGCCACGGTGGTATCCTCGACCGTTTTGATAGTTTACTTTTTGTTTTGCCATTCCTGCATTTGATCCAGTTTATTTAAGAGGGCAACAAATAGCATTGTTCCGTTGTACAAATCGAGGAAAACACGATAAACTTAGCTAAATAGCTAGAGGAAGTAAATAAAGATTTCAGATTGAAAGAGGTGCTTCATTTGACCACAGTCATCGCATTTATATTTATGTTTGGCCTGCTTGTTTTTATTCATGAATGGGGCCATTTGATATTTGCAAAGCGCGCTGGCATGCTAGCTAGAGAATTTGCAATCGGGTTTGGTCCAAAAGTTTTCTCTTTTACTAGGAATGAAACATTGTACACCATTCGTCTCATTCCGGCAGGCGGATATGTGCGTGTAGCAGGTGAAGACCCGGAAATAATTGAATTAAAACCTGGACATCATATCGGTGTTGAATTTAATGAAGACAACAAAGTAAATAAGATTATTGTCAACAACAAAGACAAGCATCCGAATGCACGGGTAATCGAAGTCGAACGAGTTGATCTTGATCATGATTTAATCATTGATGGGTATGAGCTGGGTGATGAAGATACGAAGCTGACATTCCATGTCGATGAGAAAGCATTTTTCATTATGGATGAAAGAGAAACGCAAATTGCTCCATATGATCGGCAATTCGCTTCGAAAACACCTGCACAACGGGCAATGCAATTATTCGCAGGTCCGATGATGAACTTTGTATTGGCAATCGTCATTTTCATTATTTTAGGTATCGCTCAGGGAACTCCGGTTAACGAAGCGAAAATGGGAGAAATCGTCGATGGTTCTCCTGCAGCAGAAGCTGGTATGGTTGAGGGAGATGAAGTGATCCGAATTAACGATACCCCGGTTTCCACTTGGGAGGAATTCACTTCCATTGTTAGAGAAAGCCCAGCTAGTGAATTGCAATTGACCTTTGTACGTAATGGTCAGGAAGAACAAGTAATGGTAACGCCCAATGAGGTCGAATCTGTTAACGAAAAAGGAGAACCGATTCATATGGGACAAATCGGTGTCTATCCTGCCTATGAAAAGTCAGTTCTCGGAACACTGACTTATGGATTTGAACGTACGTATGAGACGACAAAACTTATTCTTACTAATTTAATGATGCTAGTAACGGGTCAAGTATCGATTGAATTATTATCAGGACCAGTCGGTATTTACGATGCGACAGACCAGATTGTCCAAACCGGATTTTGGAACTTCCTCCTCTGGACAGCAATGCTCAGTGTAAACCTAGGTGTCATCAACCTAGTTCCATTACCAGCGCTTGACGGTGGCAGGCTCTTATTCGTTGGGATCGAAGCCTTACGAGGAAAACCAGTACCACCTGAAAAAGAAGGGCTTTTCCACTTCGTCGGCTTCGCATTACTCATGCTACTCATGATCGTAGTAACTTGGAATGACATCCAACGACTATTCCTATAAACTATCTGTAATGTGATTAAATTACTTTCTACTGGAAGTTCGCAGTCCCGATACCCCTCGCTATCCGCGCGGAGCCCGCGGATAGCGTAGTATATTTCTGGAGCGATAGCACCCTTCCTGCTCAATAGGTGTATAGGGGATGCGGAGCTGGAATAGAACTTGACTACAATTTTACAGGCAACATAATCTTAAATAGTTCAAATTACGAAACCCTTGTTTTATAATAAAAGCAAGGGTTTTAAAATGGATGAACAATTATTAGCCAAAGGGAGGAGAAATAATGGATTTATCCAAACAGCAGAAGATGAATATCTTGCTTGAACAGATCGAATTACCGCAGGATATGACAAATCACTTTTCAAATAGTTATTTAAATAAATTAGTTGTTCACAAGAAAACACGAGTTTGGCATTTTTACATATGTGTAGAATCTATCCTTCCTTATCAAGTATATGAAGTTTTTTGCATGAAATTAAGGGAAGCGTTCCGTGATATAGCGAGTGTGGAGCTGACGATCGAAGCGGTAAACTCAGACATAGCTGAAGATAACTTAATTAGTTATTGGAATGATTTCTTACAAAAAGTGCCACCACTATCACCAGCTTATAAGGAATTAGTAGAACAGCAAACACCACAAGTTAACGGTAATAAGATTATGTTAACTGCCAGGAATGAAGCAGAAGCGCAAGCGCTCAAAAATAGATTACTTGAACCGATGCAAAACTATTTTTCTGCGATTGGCGCCACCAAATTCATGCTGGAGATGTCAGTGAACAATAACCCTGAGGCGATTCAACGTTTCAAAGAACAGACAGTGCTTGAGGATCAGCGAATTGTCATGAATACAGTGAAAGAAAAGGCGAAGCGTGATAAAACCAAAGTGGAAGATGAAAATAAACCACTCCTTCTAGGTTACCGTATTCCAGATGACCCAGTTGCGATGGAAGTCATCCAGGAAGAGGAGAGAAAAGTTACGATCCAGGGCTATGTATTCTCTGCTGATATTAGAGAGCTAAGATCTGGACGTAGTTTGTTAATTATTAAAGCAACGGATTACACCGATTCCTTAGAGATTAAGATGTTTTCCCGCGGAGACGAAGATGCAGAGAAGTTCAAATCTGCTAAAAAAGGTATGTGGATTAAAGCCCGTGGGAGCATCCAGACGGACATGTATTCCAATGAGCTTGCTATGATGGCGAATGATATCCAAGAGGTAGAAGTAGCTGAGCGGATGGATACAGCACCTGATGAGGAAAAACGAGTTGAGCTGCATGCTCATACTACAATGAGTCAGATGGATGCGGTCGTCTCTCCTGGTGCACTTGTTGCTCAAGCGGCAAAATGGGGACATAAAGCAGTAGCAATAACCGACCATGCCGGAGTACAAGGTTTTCCCGAAGCACATGCGGCGAGTAAAAAACATGACATTAAAGTTCTTTATGGTGTAGAAGCCAATGTGGTGGATGATGGTGTTCCAATCGCCTATAATTCAGCAGATATTGAGCTTTCTGATGCCAGTTATGTTGTTTTCGACGTGGAGACGACAGGGCTTTCAGCAGTATATGATACGATAATTGAACTTGCCGGCGTCCGAATCCACCAAGGAGAAATTGTAGATCGCTTTGAATCTTTCGCCAATCCGCATCATCCTCTATCGGAAACAACAATTAATCTAACGGGAATTACGGATGACATGGTTAAAGATGCGCCTGAAGTAGGACAAGTGCTAAAAGATTTCAACGATTGGATGGGTAACGATATCCTTGTAGCCCATAATGCATCCTTTGATATAGGATTTCTTAATCAAGGTTTTGAAAGGATTGGACTCGGGAAAGTTACCAATCCCGTTATCGATACACTAGAACTTGCAAGGTTTTTACTGCCACAATTGAAGAACCACCGGCTGAATACACTATGTAAACATATGGATATTGAATTAACACAGCATCACCGCGCAATTTATGATGCAGAGGCAACAGGTTATTTAACGTGGAAATTTGTGCAGCAGTTATTGGAACAAGATATTACGAATCATCTGAAGCTGAATAATCATATGGGTGAAAGTGATGCCTATCAGCGTTCCCGTCCCTTCCATTGTACGATTTTAGCGCAGAATGAGGTTGGCTTGAAAAACTTGTATAAGTTAGTTTCGTACGCCCATATTAATTATTTCTACCGGGTTCCCCGAATACCGCGTTCCGTATTGGAGAAAAATCGCGAAGGATTAATTATCGGGACAGCTTGCGATCAAGGTGAAGTCTTTGAAAAGATGATGCAGACGTCAGCAGAAGAAGCGGAGAAGGTAGCGGAGTTCTATGATTACATTGAAATACAGCCACCTTCCAACTATGTCCATTTAATCGATAAGGAATTAGTGCAAAATGAAGCTCAGATATTTGATATTCTTAAGAAACTCGTCGCACTCGGGGAAAAACTGAATAAACCCGTAGTAGCAACAGGGAATGTGCATTATTTAAATGAGAATGATAAGCAATACCGCCAAATATTGATTTCTTCTCAGGCCGGAAATCCGTTAAATCGTCAAACTTTACCAGATACACCAATGCGCACGACAGGAGAAATGCTTGAAGCCTTTAAGTTTTTAGGTGAAGAAAAAGCGTATGAAATTGTCGTCAAAAATACGCAAGAGTTAGCGGAAGGACTTGAGGCCATTTCACCGATTAAAGATGGCTTATTTACACCGACGATTGAAGGTGCGGAACAAGAAATGCGGGATCTTTGTTATACAAAAGCGAAAGAAATTTATGGTGATCCACTACCCGAAATTGTCACAGCTCGCCTGGAAAAAGAGTTGGATAGTATTATCGGGAACGGCTTCTCCGTTATTTACCTGATTTCCCACAAACTCGTTAAGAAATCTTTAGATGACGGTTATCTCGTCGGATCCAGAGGTTCTGTCGGTTCATCATTTGTTGCAACGATGACAGAGATTACGGAAGTGAACCCACTTGTTCCGCATTATGTTTGTCTGGAGTGTAATTATAGTGAGTTCATTACGGACGGTTCGGTTGCAAGTGGTTTCGACTTACCTGATAAAGCTTGCCCGAAATGTGGTACAGATTTAACGAAGGATGGTCAAGACATCCCGTTTGAAACGTTCCTTGGCTTTAAAGGAGATAAAGTACCGGATATTGATTTGAACTTCTCCGGAACCTATCAACCAAGGGCCCATAATTATACGAAAGAGCTGTTTGGGGATGACTATGTTTTCCGAGCAGGAACGATAGGAACCATAGCGGATAAAACAGCTTACGGTTACGTTAAAGGATACGCAAATGATCGGAATCTAAAATTCAAACGAGCGGAAATCGATCGCCTCGTGCAAGGTTGTACTGGAGTGAAACGAACGACAGGGCAACACCCTGGCGGTATTATCGTTGTACCAGAGGATAAAGAAATCTTTGACTTTACACCGATTCAATTTCCAGCAGATGACCGGAAGAGTGAGTGGCGGACAACCCATTTTGATTTCCATTCTATTGATGAAAATCTATTGAAGCTCGATATACTTGGTCATGATGATCCGACCGTGATTCGGATGTTGCAAGACTTGAGTGGAATCGATCCGCAAGATATTCCAACCGACGATGCGGAAGTAATGAAAATCTTTTCCGGGACAGAGTCTCTTGGAGTCACCCCAGAACAGATTAATTGTAAAACGGGTACGCTTGGAGTACCGGAATTTGGAACACGTTTTGTCCGACAAATGCTTGAGGATACAAAACCAAGCACCTTCGCAGAGCTATTGATAATTTCTGGTTTGTCCCACGGTACGGATGTATGGCTTGGGAACGCTCAGGATTTAATCAATGAAGGGATTTGCGAACTAGCCGATGTAATTGGTTGCCGGGACGATATTATGGTTTATCTGATGCAAAAAGGCCTCGAACCAGCACTTGCCTTTACAATCATGGAATTTGTTCGTAAGGGAAGAGGATTGAAGGATGAATGGATTAGCGAAATGAAGAAACATAATGTGCCAGATTGGTATATTGAATCATGTAAAAAGATTAAGTATATGTTCCCTAAAGCCCACGCAGCGGCTTACGTATTAATGGCAATTCGGATTGCATACTTTAAAGTCCATCACCCAATCCTTTTCTATGCAGCTTATTTCACTGTCCGTGCGAATGACTTTGACCTTGATTCCATGATTAAAGGTTCATCTGCGATCAGACAAAAAATTGACGGAATCACAGCAAAAGGAAACGATGCCTCACCAAAGGAGAAATCTCTCCTAACAGTACTTGAGGTAGCGCTTGAGATGTGTGAGCGTGGTTTCTCTTTCCAAAAAGTTGATTTATACCGTTCAAGTGCGACGGAATTCATTGTAGAAGGAGATACACTAATCCCTCCATTTAATGCAGTTGACGGCTTAGGTACGAACGCTGCCATAAATATAGTGGAAGCAAGAAAAGATGGAGAATTTTTATCAAAAGAAGATTTCCATGAACGAAGCAAAGTACCGAAGACTGTCCTTGAGTATCTTGACCAGCACGGTTGCTTGGAGGGAATGGCAGAGAAGAACCAACTATCACTCTTTTAACATACCAGTTATTTGCAAACATATTCCTGCTATGATATAATAATTTTCGGAAAGTGTCGATTGAACGATTTTAAGGAGTGGGTTTCTAGCCCACTCCTTCTTCTTAGAATTTATGCTCTTACTTCGCCCCTAGCCCCTACATGACAGGCTAGGGTTTTATATTGCCACTTTACTACTTTAAAATGAAAAAGATTAAACTTGTGCATAATAAGGAATAAATGGTAGTAGAAGGAGGATGACGGATGACTTCGGTTATTGAAACAACAGAACAATTAGTGAATCCGATTTTAGAACAGAATGGTTTAGAACTGGTTGATATTGAATATGTGAAGGAAGGAAAGAACTGGTTCCTGCGTGTTTATATTGATAAACCGGGTGGTGTCGATATCGCGGAATGTGGACTTGTATCAGAGCAACTGAGTGAAAAGCTCGACGAAACAGATCCAATTAAAGATGCCTATTTCCTCGAAGTATCTTCACCTGGTGCGGAAAGACCGCTCAAAACAAAAGCAGATATAGAAGCAAATATTAATAAAAATGTTTATGTTACATTATACGCACCCATTGATGGTGAAAAGGAATATGAAGGAATATTAACCAGCTTTGAAAATGATTGTCTAACCATTGAATATAAGGTGAAAACAACGAAGAAACAAGTGGAGATTCCATATGAAAAGGTAGCTAAAGCAAGATTAGCTGTAACGTTCTAAAAAGGGGGATAATGAAAAGTGAGCAGTCAGTTGTTTGATGCGATTGATTTATTAGCAGAGGAAAAAGGCATTGAAAAAGAAATATTAATTGAAGCATTGGAAGCTGCATTAATATCAGCATATAAAAAGAATTTCCAATCTGCAACGAACGTGCGAGTTGAACTTAACGAAGAAAAAGGCAGTATGAAAGTATTTTCAAGAAAAGCGATTGTAGAAGAAGTAGAGGATACCCAACAGGAAATATCGTTGGCGGAAGCAAAGGAAATCGACCCGAATTATGAAGTGGATGATGTAATCGAAGTAGAGGTTACACCGAAAGACTTCGGTCGGATTGCTGCCCAGGCGGCAAAGCAAGTAGTAACACAGCGGGTAAGGGAAGCAGAACGGGGCGTTATTTATTCCGAATATGTCGACCGAGAAGATGATGTCATGACTGGAATCATCCAGCGTAAAGATGCCCGCTTTATTTATGTAAACTTAGGAAAGATTGAAGCAAAGCTTGCTGAAGCGGAGCAAATGCCGACAGAAGAGTATCACACCCATGATCGTCTCAAAGTATATGTAACGAAAGTGGAGAATACAAGTAAAGGGCCACAGATCTATATTTCAAGATCACATCCAGGCTTGTTGAAGCGATTATTTGAAATGGAAGTACCTGAAATTTATGATGGTATCGTTGAAATTAAATCAGTAGCCCGGGAAGCTGGCGACCGTTCAAAAATTTCCGTTTATGCGGAGAACGAAGAAATTGATGCAGTAGGTGCTTGTGTCGGACCAAGAGGTCAGCGTGTCCAGGCGATAGTTGATGAACTGAAGGGTGAGAAAATCGATATCGTCGAATGGGCAGAAGACCCGGTTGTTTACGTATCGAACGCACTCAGTCCTTCTAAGGTCATTGATGTGCTCGTAAACGAAGAAGAGAAAGCAACAACAGTTATTGTTCCTGATTATCAACTATCTTTAGCAATTGGTAAGCGTGGGCAAAATGCTCGGCTTGCTGCCAAGCTGACAGGCTGGAAAATCGACATTAAGAGTGAGACTGAAGCTAAAAATGAAGGCCTGCTCGAGGATGATCTCGAAGATGATAGTGAAACAACTGAAGAAGAATCTTATTCAATGAATGATAACGATTTGTTTGAATAGGAGGAATTAAAAAATGGCGACAAAACGTAAAATACCAGAAAGAAAATGTGTTGTAACAGGGGAAATGCGACCAAAAAAAGAACTGATCCGTATTGTACGGAATAAAGCCGGAGAAGTATTTGTCGACCCGACAGGGAAAAAGAACGGCAGGGGCGCATATGTAACCGGAACATTGGAAGTTATTGATAAAGCTGAACAATCCAATGTTCTTGCCCGAACGTTAAATGCTGAAGTTGAACCGGCAATCTATGAAGAATTACGAGAGCTTGTGAGAAGTGAATCATGAAGAATTATTTGAATTTACTTGGTCTCGCCTTTCGGGCCGGAAAATGTTCTGTTGGGGAAGATGCTATTTTACGAGATGTTCGCAGCCAGAAGGCAAAGCTCGTAATACTGGCCCATGATACAGGGGACCAGACGAAGAAACGCATTACCGATAAATGCAAGTATTACCGGGTTCCTTATGTTATTGCCGAAGAGGACCGGGAAACATTATCGAATGCGATAGGAAAATCCCAAAGAGTTGCGATTGCAGTACTGGATGCAGGTTTTGCTAAGAAGATCCGCTCGTACTTTGCCGGATAAGATAGTATGAATCCATTTTAATTGCATAAGTGCAACTAAGGCATTCGCCGTAAAGCCTTGGCGAATGCCAAGTTTTCTAAGGTAATTAATTTCGGGGGTGAACGTATGACTAAAATGCGTGTATATGAATATGCTAAAAAGAATCAAGTAACGAGTAAACAAGTGATTAACTATTTAAAAGAAATGAATGTGGAAGTGGCGAATCACATGTCTACGATCTCGGAGAATACCGTGAAATCACTTGATAAAAAGTTTAATCCATCGACTAACGATAGAGAAAAACAGAAGACAACCACTCAGTCGAAACCAAAACAGAAAAAAGACGATACGAAACAGAAGTCTTCTGATAAAAGACATAACAACAAAGGGAGTCAACAAATGACAGGAAAAAGAGGCCAGCAAAAGACTCACCGTAATAAAAATCGAAACCAAAAGAGACGAGACCAGCAAAGAAGCAAACCGACACAACCGGCACCGGATTTAACGCCGAAGAAGATTACGTATAGTAATACGCTAACGGTTAGTGAACTTGCAGCAAAGCTACACAAAAAAGAATCTGAGATCATTAAAAAACTCATGTTTTTAGGTGTGATGGCTACGAAAAACCAGGATCTTGATGATGATACGATTGAATTAATCTGCGGTGAGTATAATGTTGAAGTAGAAAAGGAAATTGTACTAGAGGACACAGATTTTGAAAAATATCGCGTAGAAGAGAAAGAAGAGAACTTACAGGAACGACCTGCTGTTGTGACGATTATGGGGCACGTAGACCACGGGAAAACAACAACACTAGACTCCATTCGAAAAACAAAAGTAACAGCAGGAGAAGCTGGAGGGATCACACAGCATATCGGGGCTTATCAAGTAGAAGCAAATGGGAAGAAGATCACTTTCCTCGATACACCGGGCCACGCTGCTTTCACAAGCATGCGTTCACGTGGCGCTCAAGTTACGGATATCGCAATTCTAGTCGTTGCTGCGGATGACGGTGTAATGCCACAGACCGTTGAAGCGATCAACCATGCAAAAGCAGCTGAGGTTCCAATTATTGTTGCTGTTAATAAAATGGATAAAGAATCAGCAAATCCTGACCGCGTTATGCAGGAGTTAACAGAATACGAATTAATCCCTGAAGACTGGGGCGGGGATACGATTTTCGTTAATATTTCAGCAATCAAAAACGAGGGTATTGATGATCTCCTTGAGATGGTGTTACTCGTCGCGGAAGTTGAAGAACTAAAAGCGAATCCGAATGCCAATGCATCCGGTACGGTGATTGATGCGCAGTTGGATAAAGGAAGAGGTTCTGTAGCGACATTACTCGTCCAGAATGGAACGCTCCATGTAGGTGATTCCCTCGTTGTCGGGAACACATATGGTCGAGTACGCGCGATGGTAAATGATATGCGGGAGCGGGTTGAACAAGTTGGCCCGTCTACACCAGTGGAAATTACCGGTCTTAACGGTGTACCACAAGCCGGGGATCAATTCCTCGTATTTGAAGATGAGAAGAAAGCAAGACAAGTCGGTGAGGCACGAGAGCAGAAATTTATTGTGGAAAACCGGGGACAACAGAGTAAAGTAAGCCTTGACGATTTATTCGAGCAAATTAAGCAAGGTGAAATGAAAGACTTAAATATTATTATTAAAGCGGATGTTCAAGGTTCAGCTGAAGCACTTTCCTCTTCTCTACAAAAAATTGAAGTAGAAGGCGTTAAAGTAAAAATCATCCACACTGGAGTAGGAGCGATAACAGAGTCTGATATTATTTTGGCATCTGCTTCAAATGCAATCGTCATCGGTTTCAACGTAAGACCTGATGTAAATGCGAAAAACGCTGCAGAAAGAGAAAAAGTCGATGTAAGAACGCATCGTGTCATCTATAAGGCAATTGAAGAAATCGAAGCAGCGATGAAGGGCTTGCTTGATCCTGAATTCGAAGAGAAAGTTATCGGACAAGCGGAAGTTCGTGAAACATTTAAAGTTTCCCGAATCGGAACAATCGCTGGAAGCTATGTTACGGATGGTAAGATTACGAGAGACTCTGGGGTCAGAGTAATCCGTGATGGAGTTGTCCTGTTCGAAGGTGAGATCGCTGCACTGAAACGATTTAAAGATGATGTACGTGAAGTAGCGACTAACTATGAGTGCGGAATTACAATTTCGAACTTTAATGATATTAAAGAAGGAGACGTTATCGAAGCATTTATTATGGAGGAAATTAAACGCACATGATCCTCTATGCTGAAATAGAGTGCTTCTTTTACGAAGGAAATTCGCTTAAAGCAAAACGTTCCTTATTAAAAAGGATATTTGCCAAATTGACGAAAGACTTTAATGTTGCCGTTGCCGAGTTAGAATATCAAGACCTCTGGCAACGGACAAAGTTTGGCGTTGTGACAGTATCGGCAAGTACAGTACATGCAGAGAAAATAATCCAGCAAGTGCTGCGGGTTGTTGATCAATATCCCGAATTGGAGCGGACCCTTACAACGGTTGAGGAACGCTAACCCTCCTTCAAGCAATTAATTATTTTCTGAATGAGGTGAGATGATGTCGGAATTACGTGCTAATCGGGTTGCTGAACAGATGAAAAAAGAATTAGGCGAAATTTTAACGATGAAACTGAAAGATCCTAGAATTGGCTTTGTTACAGTTACAGATGTAGAAGTCACCGGAGATCTTCAGCAAGCTACCATCTATATTTCTGTACTCGGTTCAGAGAAAGAAAAACAAGATACTTTACTTGGATTAACGAAAGCTAAAGGATTTATCCGTTCAGAAATCGGGAAACGAATCCGTCTGAGAAAGACACCTGAACTTCTTTTTGAATTTGATGAAGCATACGAGTATGGAAACCGGATTGAAACTATTTTACGAGATTTAAATAAATAAATGGTAAATCTGACTCCTTAGTTAAGTGGACAGAGTCAGATTTTTCCATGATTCTTTTGCTTGTATGGAACGGGAGTGAAAGAGATGGACGGAATTCTGCCGTTATGGAAACCAGGAGGGATGACCTCCCATGATTGCGTTATGAAGATAAGACGAATTTACAAGACGAGAAAGGTTGGACATACAGGGACGCTTGACCCGGAAGTAGAAGGTGTACTTCCTATCTGCATCGGTCAAGCTACGAAAGTTGTACCGTTTTTGACAGATACAAAGAAAACATATATCGCCGAATTAAAGTTAGGGCAAACGACAGAAACAGAAGATAGCTACGGTGAAATTGTTGAAACGATGGAAGTTGATGCATTTCCTGAAACCGGTGAAATTGACGCATGCTTCAGATCTTTTCTAGGCGTGACGGAGCAAATCCCACCAATGTATTCAGCTGTTAAAGTAAACGGTAAGAAGCTGTATGAATATGCAAGGGCAAATGAAGAAGTCGAGCGACCAATACGTAATATTGAGATATATTCCATTAAGCGCTTAGCACAAAATAAAAATGATCAAACGATCCGATTCCAAGTCACTTGTTCGAAGGGAACTTATATCCGAACACTTTGTGTCGACATTGGGAAAAGGCTAGGATATCCTGCTCACATGTCATTCCTTGAAAGAACCCAGACTGGGAACTTCACTAAGAAGGAAGCAGTAACATTCGAACAGCTCGAAAAAACCGCTACTGAAGCGGAACGAGCAGTATGGCTCAAACCGCTCCTATCCGGAGTTGATCATTTATCTTCCATTGAAGTATCTGAACAGGTAAAGAGAAAAGTACAGCATGGCCAAAAACTGCCTCGACCTGACGAATTACCGATGACGAATCCGTTTTTGATGGTGCACCACGGTGAACTATTGGCCATTTATCAGCTTCATGAAAAAAGTAAGCAAGAAATAAAGCCAGTTCGTGTATTTCAGCTTGATAAAAAAGTAGGTGAATAGATATGAGAACATTTGAATTAACTTATCCCCACACACTTTCTGGAGTGGACATGCCCGAAACAGTAAGTGCGATTGGTTTTTTTGACGGGATACATAAAGGACATCAGCAATTAATCAAGAAAGCTGTTGAAATAGCAAAGGAAAGAAATATGGAGAGTGCTGTAATTACGTTTCATCCTCACCCATCTGTCATATTGAAAAAGGGGATAGAACATGTGCAATATATAACGCCTCTTCGCGAAAAACAAGAAATTCTTCAGCAAATGAATGTTGATAGACTCTATATTATTAAATTTAACGAAGAACTATCGAAATTGAGTCCTCAAGCTTTCATCGATCATTTTATAATTGGATTAAATATTAAGCATCTTGTTGCAGGCTTCGATTACAGCTTTGGCCATAAAGGATCTGGAAATATGCAGAATATCGCGGAATATTCCAGAGGTGAATTTGATTATACGGTTATCGACAAAGTTTCTCTGGATGATGAAAAAATCAGCTCCACTCGGATCAGAAACTTGTTGAACCAAGGAGACGTAGCGGCAGTTAATCAGTTGCTTGGACGCCCTCTAAAATATACAAGTACCGTTATTCGAGGTGCAAAGCGCGGTGGCCCGGAACTTGGCTATCCTACGGCGAATTTACGAATTAATGAAGAAGCGCTTCTGCCTAAGATTGGTATTTATGCTGTGAAAATACGATACAAGAATGCGATTTATGAAGGAATGGCAAGTGTCGGGACGAACCCGACTTTCAAAGAAGATAAAGGAAATTTATCCGTTGAAGTGAATATCTTTGATTATAATAATGATTTATACGGAGAAGAATTACAGATTGAATGGCATGAGTTCATTCGGGATGAGAAAAAATTTGCCGGCAAAGAAGAACTAATCGCACAACTTGCCGACGACGAAAAGACAATCCGCAATTATTTCCGATAAATTACTCAACATTTACAGTCTGAAACAGCAGTTCATGTAAAAAATATTGATTAAAAACTTGATTTTATCTGGAGTTAAAGCTATACTAATGTAGATAAACCATCGCTTGGCAAATCGTAACTCCGACGATTGCTAGGGGATTGGGGCTATACAAATTCTATAGGAGGTGGACCAAATGGCGATTTCACAAGAACGTAAGAATGAAATTATTAATGAATTTAAAGTCCATGATACGGACACAGGTTCTCCTGAAGTACAAATTGCTGTACTTACAGAAGAGATTAACTTACTGAATGAACATCTTCGTGTTCATAAGAAGGACCATCATTCTCGCCGCGGTCTGTTTAAAATGGTCGGTAAACGCCGTAACCTATTAAACTACCTACGTAATAAAGATATTATACGTTACCGCGATTTAATTCAAAAACTCGGCTTACGTCGATAAGCTTAAAGAAAAGCAGGAGAAATCCTGCTTTTTCTTTTAAACATTTTACTATGGTGTAACAGTCCGTAAGACTTCCGCGACTAAAAATGGTAAAGGGTTAAAAGCGGGAAATAACGGTCGCTGACACCTTGATTTACAAAAGCTAATTCCGTGGGAAAAGAACAACAACTCCTCTAGAATGAAGTTTTGTTTTATATAACTGGATATTATTGACATTACGCTTCTGATTAGACGTACCGTTTGATTCTCCCACTGCTATCGTATATTCTAGAAGAAAGAATTACCTGATAGCTTTAAGCGAGAATTGCTTATACTAATGATAAGGATGTTGTATTGAAAGGAGTACCAAACTAGATGACAGATGAAAAACAAGTTTTTTCGACAGAGATTTCAGGTTCCACGTTTACAGTGGAAATAGGTGAACTTGCCAAACAAGCTGGTGGCGCTGCGATGATTCATTATGGTGATACATCTGTACTGGCAGTTGCCACAGGATCAAAGGAGCCGAAAGATTTGCCATTCTTTCCTTTGACAGTAAATTATGAAGAACGGTTGTATGCCGTCGGAAAAATCCCGGGAGGATTCATTAAGCGGGAAGGAAGACCAAGTGAAAAAGCAATTCTGGCTTCACGTCTAATTGACCGTCCAATTCGACCACTTTTCCCTGATGGCTACCGTAATGAAGTACAAGTTATCAGTACCGTGATGAGTGTGGATCAAGACTGTTCTTCAGAGATCGCAGCAATGATCGGTTCTTCCATTGCGCTTTCTATTTCTAATATTCCATTTCAGGAACCGATCGCAGGTGTTCAAGTTGGAAGAGTTGATGGAGAATTCATTATTAACCCAACTATTGAGCAACAGGAAAAAAGTGATATCGAGCTTACCGTAGCAGGAACGAAAAATGCAGTCAACATGGTTGAAGCAGGTGCTGATGAAGTTCCTGAAGAAGTAATGCTTGAAGCGATCATGTTCGGTCACGAAGAAATTAAACGATTAGTTGAATTTCAAGAAGAAATTATTTCTCAAGCGAATATCGAAAAATCCGAAGTGAATTTATTTGAGCTTGACAGAGAGCTTACGGAAAAAATTGAACATGAGGCAAAAGATAAGCTTACTGCGGCAATCCAAGTAAAAGAAAAGCATGAGCGTGAAGATGCGATTGCAGCCGTGAAAGAAGAGGTAATTGCTGCTTATGATGAAGAAACAGAAGCAGATACCATTAAACAAGTGAAAAACATTCTTGAAAACATGGTGAAGGAAGAAGTGCGTCGTCTTATTACGAAGGAGAAAATTCGTCCAGATGGTAGAAAACCGGATGAAGTCAGACCATTATCCAGTCGCACTCACATCTTACCGCGCACCCATGGTTCAGGGCTATTTACACGTGGACAAACACAAGCTTTAAGTATCTGTACATTAGGTGCACTCGGCGATGTCCAAATTTTGGACGGGCTTGATTTAGAAGAGTCAAAACGCTTTATGCATCATTATAACTTCCCGCAATATAGTGTTGGGGAAACAGGTCCAATCCGCGCGCCGGGTAGAAGGGAAATTGGTCATGGTGCCTTAGGTGAACGTGCCCTTGAAAAAGTGATCCCATCTGAAAATGATTTCCCATATACAATCCGTCTCGTTTCCGAAGTATTGGAATCTAACGGTTCAAGCTCGCAGGCGAGTATTTGTGCAAGTACATTAGCATTAATGGATGCAGGAGTCCCGATTAAAGCTCCGGTTGCCGGAATTGCGATGGGTCTAGTTAAATCTGGGGAAGATTATACGATTTTAACAGATATTCAAGGCATGGAAGATGCACTTGGTGACATGGACTTTAAAGTTGCCGGTACAGAAAATGGAATTACTGCTTTACAGATGGATAT
The DNA here is from genome assembly GCF_009746545.1 of Oceanobacillus sp. AG. Classification (NCBI taxonomy): domain Bacteria; kingdom Bacillati; phylum Bacillota; class Bacilli; order Caryophanales; family Bacillaceae; genus Oceanobacillus; species Oceanobacillus sp. AG. Next base: position 3,371 of record NZ_WOWT01000007.1, on the reverse strand, counting down.
TAAAATTGACGGTCTTTCCCGAGAGATATTAGAAGAAGCGATGGAACAAGCGAAAGTAGGACGGATGCAAATTCTTGAATCCATGCTTGCAACCATTGCAGAACCTAAGACAGAGTTATCTCCGTTTGCACCGAAAATCATGACGATGGCCATTAATCCGGATAAAATCCGTGATGTAATTGGACCGAGCGGGAAACAAATTAATCAAATCATCGATGAAACTGGTGTGAAAATCGACATTGAGCAGGACGGTAGTGTCTATATTTCTTCAACCGATAAGCAAATGAATGAAAAGGCGAAGAAAATTATTGAGGACATTGTCCGTGAAGTAGAAGTAGGTCAAATGTATCTTGGTACTGTTAAACGTATTGAGAAGTTTGGCGCATTTGTTGAATTATTTAAAGGAAAAGATGGTCTTGTTCACATTTCCGAACTGCAAATTGAACGTACGAATAAAGTAGAAGACGTCGTTTCAGTCGGAGATGAAATCCTAGTCAAAGTGAAAGAAATTGATCGACAAGGCCGAATTAATCTGTCACGAAAAGCAGTACTATTAGAAGAAAAAGAACGGGAAGAAAAAGCAAATAAATAAGTGATTCGGTCGTTAAGTAATTCTGAATGACTTAGAAAACAAAAAGAAGCTGAGTAATTATTTCAGTTTCTTTTTTTAATAGCCCTTTCTATTGTTTCGCATACCTTGTCCCATTGCCGCATATATTGATTGCAGGGGGGCGGTGGCATGCGAGAGTATAAAAAATATGTGAACGTACTAGTGTTCATTCTTATCCTTTTTGCTGCATTTCGATTGGATTATAATCCATTTATTGATGGGGCAGTGCCTGTTACGAATTCAAAAAAGGACGAACTATACTTAGAGATCGAGCAAAAAGCGGCAACAGGAGAATATAAGGAAGCACCTCAAAACGCCTACATTGACCGCGTTTATAAAAAGACTCCCGGAAGGAACGGCAGGGACATAAATGTTGAAAAATCCTACCAGCGGATGAAGAAAGCAGGCGTATTTCAAGAGGAGCTACTTATCTTTGATCAAATACGACCGGAAATCGATTTAACCGATCTAGAATCAGCGCCAATTTACCGTGGACATCCCGAAAAACAAATGGTATCATTTATGATTAATGTTTCTTGGGGGAATGAGCATATTCCGGCAATCCTAAACACGTTACAGGAACATCAAGTGAAAGCAAATTTTTTCATTGAAGGGAAGTGGGCGAGGGAGAATCCAGAACTCGTACAAATGATTGTGGAAAAAGGTCATCTTGTCGGAAACCATGCTTATAATCACCCAGATATGGCGCGCCTGAATAATCAGGAAATCGAAACACAGATCAAGCAGACAAATGAAATACTTACTGCAATTACAGGGGAAACTCCAACTTACTTTACACCACCTAGCGGAAGTTTTAAAGATGAAGTAGTCAAGATTGCCAGTGAAGAAGGAATGGAGACAATTCTATGGACGGTAGATACGATCGATTGGAAGAAACCATCTGTTTCTGTTATGATAAATCGAGTAAATGATAACGTGCATCCTGGTGCAATCATTTTAATGCATCCAACACCGGTCATTGCTGAAGGGCTAGATGAATTAATCACGCTCCTTAAGGATAAAGACTTCCGAATAGGCAGATTAGATACACTTTTAAGTACAGAACGATAATTTGACATCATTTTAGGGGGGAGCAATATTGATTCAGAAACATCAGAGTAAGAACGGATTGCGTATCGTGCTTGAACCAATTCCTGCTGTTCGTTCCGTCACGATAGGAATTTGGGTATTAACGGGTTCACGTAATGAAACGGTTGAAAATAATGGTATATCCCATTTTATTGAACACATGCTGTTTAAAGGAACAAAAACACGGACTGCCCGTGATATAGCAGAGGCATTTGATTCCATTGGAGGCCAGATCAATGCTTTTACTTCCAAGGAATATACTTGTTTTTATGCAAAAGTTCTTGATACCCATAAAGAACTCGCATTAGAAATTCTGGCAGATATGTTTTTCGACTCGAGTTTCGATGAAGAAGAGATGGAACGGGAAAAGAAAGTAGTTTATGAAGAGATAAAAATGTATGAAGATACGCCAGATGATATTGTACATGACTTCTTAGCACAAGCTGCTTTTGGCAATCACCCACTGGGTTTTCCGATTATAGGTTCAGAGAAGCAATTGGAGTCATTCCATCCGGCAATGCTAAGAGATTATATGAATGAACAGTATACGCCGGAAAATATCGTCATTTCAATTGCAGGAAATGCAGACGAATCATTTGTCCAATTGATTGATGACCGATTTGGTTCCTTTACTCGGCCGGGTAAGAAAAAGGAAGAAATGACAGCTCTTTTTGTAGGAGATTCGATAACAAAGAATAAAGATACAGAGCAAGCTCACCTTTGCCTTGGTTACCGAGGCTTACCAATTAATGATTCATCTACATACAGCTTAATTTTATTAAACAATGTCTTAGGTGGGAGTATGAGTTCCCGCTTGTTTCAGGATGTTCGCGAATCACAGGGACTTGCCTATTCTGTATTTTCTTATCATGCTTCATTTCTTGAAGATGGTCTGCTCACAATCTATGCCGGTACAGGAAATGAACAATTGACAAAGTTGCAGGAAACGATTGATGATACGATTGCTGAGCTTGTTGATAACGGAATAACAGATAAAGAACTACATAATAGTAAGGAACAATTAAAGGGAAATCTTGTGCTTAGTTTGGAAAGTACAAGCAGCAGAATGAGTAGGAATGGAAGAAATGAATTGTTATTAAAAAGACATCGTTCAATAGATGAAATAATTAAAGAAATCGATGCCATTTCGCATAGCTCCGTTCGTAACGTAATCGACCATGTATTTAAGTCAAAACCAGCAATCGCAATAATTTCAAATAACAATTGAAGCCTGCCAACTCATTATTCTCATGACTTTCTGCTTTCTTGCATAAGCTGGAATAGGGAGGGGTATCCATGAGGCTTAGAGATATTAGCGGGAAGGAAATTATTGATGTGAAGCAAGGGATTAAGTTGGGCGTGCTCGGACAAACAGATTTGGAGATCAATGAGCAGACTGGACAAATTGAAGCATTTATCATTCCGTCTTATAAATGGTTCGGTCTAAAAAAAGAAGATGATGAATCACTCATTCGTTGGCGAAACATTAAAGTAATTGGAGAAGATATGATTGTTGTGGAATCTGAGGATTTCACGGAAGGAAAAGAGGCTGGGACAAAACTCCAGTAAACAAAAAATTAAGGCGTGGGATCTACACTAAAAAGTATAGATCCCACGCCTTTTTTGTCGCTATTTTTGTAAACAAAAAGGACACCTTTTGATAAAATTAAAG
>NZ_WOWT01000062.1:0-4145 GCF_009746545.1 Oceanobacillus sp. AG | reverse complement strand
CTAACTTCATCTCTTAAAAAATCAGGATTTAAGGGATCTACTTTCTTATTGCCATTTTTAGCGTTATTTCGTAAGTATTTTCATACAAATGTTAGTTGAACAGAATCAGGTATTTACGGCCTGTATAACCCCCACCTTAACATTTGGTTTTCCCTCATGTTTAGAAGTGGGGTATTACAGACCGTTAATACGTGATAAATACCACAAGCAAATAAAAAAAGATAGGCGCCCAAAATGAGGGAACCCCATTCATCATCTGGGCGCTTAACTTATAAAGCTTAATGGAATACGCTGATTGCTGGAAGACAAGTGACATGGCAGAAACAATGCAAGTCGACCGTAATGCAAATCCCGGTAGCTTGTAAATTTTTCGTTTTCTGCTCGGTTGGATCTTTCAAATCATTGTAGCCACATGGCTGTTCATGAGCTAATAACAACTCTAAAACTGCACAGTCATTTTTATCGATGCTTTTCACACGGAAAATGAAGCTTGCAACAATTGGACCAATTTTATCTTCCCGCTTGCGGTCTGCTCCAAATCCTTTAAATGGCTTACACCCGTCTTCACAATATAAAATGATTGGGACGGTGTCTAAACCTCTGCCATGATCTGACTCCCCAAGTAGGTCATTGATGGAGCGTTCACAACTAGTGCTACAGTGATTTTCCACTACATCTCTCTGTGCTCTCTCTATTTCTTTCAATACGTCGATAACACAGCTCCCTGTGTCAAAATCTTTTCCACAACCACAGCTCATACATCATTACTCCTTTCACAAATTAATCACTTTCTGTAATAACATATGTGCAAATGGATGGTTGGTGTGGGCAAATTACTATCCAAAGTAGGCATACTTTTCAGAATAAAGGGTATAGAATAATAGAGCTACCGCCAGAATTCAACATTGATTTACGAAGCATTATCATAAGATGGAAAGATTAGATGGGGAGGGGGAAGCTGATGGGCTACATTATGCCGATTGATCGATATCAATACATTAATTATCAGGAACGGATAAGTACAGATAAATTAGCTGTATCACCGGTGAGTGCCAGTTTTCGCCCGGTACTGGAAAGAAAACATGAAGAAATATCCAGTGAATACGAACGATTACTTCCAAGCAATTATAAAACAAACACACCACAACATCAGCAAACAGTAGAAGAGACCTATGCAGAGTTAACAGGGAAAGGAAGAAGGTTCAGTGAAATCATCTAAAAAACGGGATGTTTAATAATTATTAAACATCCCATTTTTCATGGTTCCGATTATGAATTGGATATAATTGGATATCTTTACCTTTTTCATACTCCGCGTGAAAAATATCTTCCAACTTGTAATTCTGTTTCCTCAGTTCCTCAAGCAGCCAATCTTCTGTAAGATTCCTTTCCTTGAGATTATCATAAATAATTTCACCATCATTAATTAATGAAATCGGAAGTTGAACCGGTTGAGCCGCAAGCTTCATATCTTTTCTTGTCGGTGTTTGGTAATCCGATTTCCGTAACACCGAGACTGTTCCGTTCGCTTCGAGAATTGCATATTCCACTTGATTCATGGAAAAGATATCCTTCGCCCGTAGCATATGTTTCAATTGATTGACGTCCAATTTATTTTTCTTCATCACATCACGGATAAGCTTACCGTTGTAAATTACGATTTCCGGGCTTCCTTCCAACAGGTAACGCGAACCCTTGAAGCGCTGGGTTATATATTCCGTCGTATACATTAAACCACCCCAGACAATGACGACAAATCCGATATGAGGAATGCCAATTTTATCATCAAAAAGGGCATTTCCTATTAATTCACCAAGGACAATTGCAGAAATAAAGTCAAATGCTGTAATTTGGGATATTTGTGTTTTACCAAGAATTTTCGTCAAGGCGAATAAGGAAAAGAAGCCAAAGACAAGATCAAAGAACATCTCGGCATAGCTAGACATAGGAATCTCCTCCAATCAACGAGTATAGTTTAACCGTAAACCCGCATTTTATTCTAGGGACGCTTATCGAATGGGAAAAAGACAAAAAAATAAACCGCATGCTCCCATACGGTTTATTTCTTCATTCAAATTCTTTTATCATTGCTACGTGGGGAATCCCGGCATCCATAAAAACATCTTCTGATAGCTTTTCGTACCCTTGGTCTTCATAAAACCCGATTGCGTGGGTTTGAGCATTTAATTTAGCTTTCATGTAGCCATCTTGCTGAAGTTTTCGTTCCATTTCCTCCATTAGCATTTTACCGAAGTGTTTACCACGAAATTCTTTTCGTACACAAATTCGTTCCAGCTTGCCGTATTCATCTACATAGCGAAGCCTGCTCGCAGCAACTGGTTCATCCTGAACATAACCAACAAAGTGAATAGCTGTTTCATCATATTGATCAAGTTCTTCTTCTTCAGGAACATGCTGTTCCTTCACAAACACAATCATACGTACATAAATTGCGTCATCTCGTTCTTTCTGTGATGTCACTTTCCGTATTTCCATTCTATTATTCCCTTCCGAATACAAATGTTTCATGGACTGTCCATTGGCCATTATCTAATTGGTACAATAATTGGATACGATCAAACGTATCCTCATATTTATGATTTTCCATATTGAGTCTCCCGAGAATATCCGTAAATTCCACATGGGTTAGGTCCTGTGCTAACGTAACATGTGGTACGAAAGGATGCTTACGGGTATCTTCAAATTTTCCACTGTGTAGTTTTTCTTCTAGTTTTATGATTTCATCAGTCTTTTCCACTTTAAAATAAATCGTATTTGTCACCGGCTCAAAGGAGCTTACCTTTGTAATGTGAATTGGGAAAGGTTTGGTCTCCATTGCGATTCGTTTCAACTCAGTGATAACCCCATCCAGCTCTCCTTCCTCAATCTTAAAGCTGTCCTTTAACGTAATATGAGGCGGGATGAGCGTGTACCGTGGATCATAACGTTTTCTATATGAGTTGGCAGCATCTTGAATTTCTTTTGATGGAAAAAAAGCGATTCCAAAGTTCATCATAAAACCTCCCGTTTAATAGTTGTTTGTTCGAGTGCATGTAGGATGATGATTTTATTTTTAATTATAACAAACTTAGTAAATTATGCTACTTTTGTTTCAGAAAGTTAACAAAGTAGATGGAAATTATTGGCGCTGCCGTTTTTTTTCTTTAGTCGATCGTCGTTGTCAATGCACGGATCATATCTTTCTGCCAATATTTCCACGTATGCTCGCCATCTTCTAACTCATAGTAAAAATAATTGCTGTTGCCTGCATCTAAAAAGTCTCGCAGTTCACGGTTAGGTGTAAGTTGGTCTACTGTCCTTCCATCTGTCAGTTTCGCCTCATTTTCTTTCTCGCCGATTGTGTGATAGATATCAAGTGCGGCATGGTCTTTTGCCTGTTTCACTTGTTCCATCACGTCTTCATCGATGAAAGGAGATTGCAGAATCACCTTACCGAATGTATTTGGGTATCGTAGGGCGGTTAGTAACGAAAATGATCCAGCAAGGGAGTCACCCATTAAAATACGCGATTTCCCCATATGATATGTTGGGAGCAGATCATCGAGTAATGGTACAACTTCCTTAACGACAAATTTCGTAAATGCATCGTATTCGTTACCGTTCGGATGGTATTTCCGTCGCCTATCTTCCGCATCTTTATAGTGGATTCCGACAAATATCGTGTTTGTCAGTTCATAGTCTTCATGCAGCCGGTCACTATACGTTGCAATCCGGCCCATTTGATAATAGTCGTCTCCGTCAAACATGATACATATGTTGTACTTATATAAGTCTGAAAAGCTTTCTGGATAATAGATTTTTAATACTTTTGTTTCATCTAGATACTTACTCTCAATTTCTTTGTCGATCATTTTACCTTTTCTCGCCAATGCTTCCACCCCTTGTATGTATTTTAACTCAACTTTCGCATTTGAAAAAAGAAACACTGACTCATGCTTTCATTCAGCGTAAGTGTTTTGCTCGTTCATTTAATTTGGCGCTCTAATCGCCGTTCAGTTTCCCGGAGGACGGATGCTTTCCGCGGGCTCCGCGCTGAGCCTCCTCGGAAGAAAAGCACTTCCTGCGGGGTCTCATCGTCTCCGCTTTCCCGCAGGAGTCACCGTCCTCCGGGAAACTGAACTGGT
>NZ_WOWT01000061.1:0-5042 GCF_009746545.1 Oceanobacillus sp. AG | reverse complement strand
ATACCAAAAGTGGAGGTGTTTTTCTTTTTTATAGTAGGCAGATGTCAAGGTCCATAATGAATTTCCAAAAGTACTTTACCAGATAAAGGTTAGATGTCATTTTTACTCTGCGAAAGTTGAGTTATTAGCTTAAATTAAAAAAGTGGAGGAATAGGAAGATGTGGAAAAAGTTTTTTGGTGTTTTACAGAAACTTGGTAAAGCATTAATGCTTCCGGTGGCGATGCTGCCAGCAGCTGGTTTGCTGTTAGGGTTAGGAAATGCGGCGCAACAGGATGCGATGTTACAGCTTTTACCGTTTCTTGATGCAGATTGGATACAATTAAGTGCTCGCGTGATGGAAGATGCAGGGAATATTATTTTTGCTAACCTGGCACTTATCTTCGCAGTCGGAGTTGCAATTGGACTTGCAGGTGACGGTGCAGCAGCACTTGCTGCGTTAGTCGGATACTTGGTAATGAATCAGGTGATGGGATCATGGTTAGGTCTATCTGCTGAAACGGTTGCATCAGAACCAGGATTTGCAAGTGTACTAGGAATCCCGACATTACAAACAGGGGTATTTGGCGGGATTATTATCGGTTTAATAGCGGCTTATGCTTATAATCGTTACCACGATATTGAAATGCCGTCCTTCTTAGGATTCTTTGCTGGTAAACGATTCGTTCCGATTATGACAGCAGCCCTTTCATTCATTGCAGGGTTGTTGATGTTGCTTGTTTGGCCTCCGGTTCAAGATGCAATGAACAGTGCATCACTATGGCTAATTGAAGAAGGAACATATATCGCAGTTTTTGCATTTGGGTTTATTAAACGTTTATTGATTCCGTTTGGTTTGCATCATATATTCCATGCGCCATTCTGGTATGAATTTGGAACATATACAACGGCTGCTGGAGAGATCGTAAGAGGGGATATGACAATTTTCTTTGCACAGCTAAGAGATGGTGTTGAAATAACTGCCGGTAATTTCATGGCTGGTGAGTTCCCAATCATGATGTTTGGACTTCCAGCTGCAGCACTAGCAATGTACCATACAGCACGCCCGGAAAGAAAGAAACTGGTTGCTGGTTTACTCGCTTCAGGTGCGTTAACTTCTTTCCTAACGGGAATTACGGAACCACTTGAATTCTCATTCATGTTCTTGTCACCAGTCCTATTTCTAATTCATGCGGTACTTGATGGATTATCTTTTGTGCTTATGACGTTTTTAAGTGTTAATATTGGTTATACCTTCTCTGGTGGGGGAATAGACTTCTTCTTAATCGGAATCTTGCCAGGCCAAGAACCTTGGTGGTTAGCCGTTATTGCAGGTCTTGTGTTTGCCGTGATTTATTACGTGATTTTCCGTTTTATGATTCAGAAATTTAATCTCAAGACACCTGGACGTGAAGCGGATAATGGCGAAGATGGGGATGAAGCTACTGGTAATGATCAAAATAGTTTACCTACCCAGGTACTTGAAGCAATGGGTGGAAAAGAGAATATTGCCCATTTGGATGCATGTATTACAAGACTTCGCGTATCTGTTAACAATCAAAGTGAAGTCGACAAAGAACGTTTGAAAAAGCTTGGTGCTTCAGGTGTATTAGAAGTTGGAGAGAATATACAAGCTATCTTTGGTCCACGTTCAGAGATTATTAAAGGTCAAATGCAAGATATTATGGCAGGTAAAACACCGCGAGTAGAAGAAGAACAAAAGAAAACAGACACTGGCTCGACTAGCCCTGTTCAGAATGATTCATTTGTTTCTCCAATGACGGGTGAAGTCAAACCGATCACCGACGTACCTGACCCTGTATTTGCAGGGAAAATGATGGGGGACGGATTTGCCATTCTACCAACTCACGGTACAATCGTTTCGCCGGTGAACGGGAAAATTGTCAACCTGTTCCCAACAAAACATGCAATTGGTATTGAATCCGATTCTGGACGTGAAATATTGATTCACTTTGGAATCGATACAGTGAAGTTGGAAGGTAAAGGCTTTGAAGCGCTTGTCGCGCAAGATGATGAAGTCAAAGTAGGACAGCCTTTATTAAATGTTGACTTAAATTATGTAAAAGAAAATGCACCATCGATTATAACGCCAATCATTTTTACAAACCTAAAAGACGGTGAAACAGTAAGTTTAACAAAACAAGGTAATGTAGAAATTGGTGATGAGGAAATTATTGAGATTCAGTAATGTGTGTGAGAACCCCGCTTTGTATTTGATGGCAAAGTGGGGTTTTTTGCATGAGCAGATGGTTATGGTGCGCAATTCCTGAGTGGCGTGCGAGTTTGTACGGTAATGGTGCACAATTAATGGGATAAAATATTTAAACCCTGAAGGACTTGAAATGAAGAATTACAGGAAGCAGTTGTATTAAAACAAATAATAAATAACAATAACGTATTAAATGAGGATATCCACTCAATTAAACTGTATAATGAGCAATTAATAAAATTAATATCTAACTTGCACAAGGATTCTATTTCCTATAAAATAATAATTGTCAAAATCTTGTCATTCTAGAGAGAGGAGTGTTCCCCCATGAAGAAAAAATCACTTGAGTTTTTACCTATTGTATATGGATACTCCACTGCTGTTTTTCTAGAAGTCTCTTTCTAAGGGTAGTATGTCTAAATTTGATCTCCTGGAGAAACGGCAGAAGAAACTTCTAAATGATGAGGTGAATAAATGGAAAACGAAAAAATTACGAGAAAAAACCCACCCAATATGCCTGTACCAATCGGTAATTACAGTCATATTACAAAAATTCCAAAGAATGCAGAGTTTTTTATATTCAGAGTGGGAACAATTATTTAGCAAAAATTATCCGGCAATGACGATTGGAAATATTACTGAATTAGGTTTACCTGAAATGAAAATTGAAATTGAAATTTGGGCAGCTAAAGTATAAAATTCAAACACACTTCACCACAACCATGGAACTCCTGAAACCAAGCGATTCCATGGTTTTTATTACGATCTGCGTGATTATATTTCTAGTGATGAAATTGAATGGGGAAGATGTAGAAAACTTGGATTTTACAGACAGCGTATGTTAATAATGTTCTAAATGAAAAAGTGGATAATAAGGTAAATATCAAAAAGAGGGATAAGAATGGGGGATCTTAACAGATTAGAACCAGTTAAAGCTGCACAAAAATTTATCAAAAATTATTTTCCATATTGCGATGGAGCTTTATTAGCAGGAAGTGTCGTTCGTGACGAAGCAACAAAAACATCGGATCTTGATATCATAATATTTGATAAAACATATAGCTCTTCTTATAGGGAGTCAGTAATTGAGTACGATTGGCCGATAGAAGTGTTTGTACATAACCTGAATTCTTATCAAGAATACTTTGCTAGTGATTATAAACGCGCTAGACCATCACTGCCACGAATGGTTTCAGAAGGTATCATACTTAAAGATAAGGGGGTGATTAACTCCATCAAAAGGGAAGCAAAAGAATTATTATCGAAAGGTCCGGAAAAGTGGTCAACTGAGATAATCAATACGAAGCGATACTTTATTACGGACACCCTTGATGATTTTATTGGTTGTAATAATAGAGCAGAAGGAATTTTCATTGCTAATACGCTCGCAGAACTTGTTAGTGAATTTGTATTACGAACTAATAATAAGTGGCTTGGTGCTTCTAAATGGATAGTACGTTCATTAAGAGAATACGATACAAACTTTGCCGAGCAATTTGTTGAAGCATTTGATATATTTTATAGAAGTAGTTCAAAAGATAAAGTAATTAAGTTAGTTGATGAAATTTTGAAACCCTATGGAGGACGGTTATTCGATGGTTTTTCTTTAGGTAAAAAATAACCGCCATTAAACAAATAAGCGCTTTAGAAGACCTTGATGGTAATGAGGATTTGGAAGATATTTTAGATTGTTGTGGATGGATAATGAAAATTATAGTTAGGGCTGGACTTGCCCTTGTGATAGATAGAGAAAATCAATATACAAGAGACCTGTACCCAGCATATAAAATATTTTCTAAACATTATCCAGAGAAGGAAGCTCAAATGAAACAAGCACTTAAATATGCTATTGAGCCAGTTATAAATGCTGATGATGTCATTGCCTTTTTAGATGATTTTGGAAATTGGATGATACTAGAATCGAAAAATGGTTAAAAGCTCATAATCCTAAAAAAGTAAAAAATTTGCAGCTATTAAATGAAGATGATCTTACTGCTGACTGCTAAAAGGAGGACTTTATTTGTTTCTTAAAGATGTTTTGTCCCAAACCTTTTTGGCTTTTGCTGAAAAGGAATGTAAGGGATCTAGCTTATTATACGAACATTTGTCCATTAAAATTGCCGCAGATGATGACCTTCTTGAAGTATGTAGTCACGCACGAGAAGGGCAACCTATTCCCAACCTCTTTTTTGGTGCAGTGCACTATCTCTTATTAAAAGGAACGGAACATCCATTAAAAGAGTATTTTCCGAGTATCGTAGGTAATACAAAATCATATAAAGGATCATTTGAATTCTTGAAGGATTTTTGCTTTAAATATCGACAAGAAATGGAGTCAATTCTTAAAACTAGGCTTGTTCAAACAAATGAAGTAAGGAGATGTGCTTATCTTTATCCTGTTTTTTGTACGGTTTACGAGAAAGCAAGGAAACCATTAGCACTAGTCGAAATCGGAACAAGTGCGGGATTACAGCTTCTTTGGGATAAATATTCCTATTCATACGGGACAAATAATATTTATGGTGACAAAGATTCAAAACTTACTATTACAGCAGAAATAAGTGGAGAAAACATTCCAAACCTGCGTGTCACACCGCCGCCGGTCTCTACTAGAATCGGATTTGATTTAAATACAATTGATCTAAATGATGAGGAAGAGAAATTATGGCTTAAATCCTTAATATGGCCCGAGCATAGAGAGAGGTTGTTTGGTATGTCAACACTAAACCAAACAATTTTTTTAAGGAGTATAAACTTTTTATGCGCGTTAAATAAAATACTCTCTAATGAAAATAGCTGTATCTGTTCATCACTTGACTCGGAGCCTCTGCGGGC
>NZ_WOWT01000060.1:0-5276 GCF_009746545.1 Oceanobacillus sp. AG | reverse complement strand
ATTCCATTTGCCGCGTATTGAAAAATATCAATCTTAAAATCATGTAAATGAATCAATTAAAAAACTCCCCTCTATTAATATGAAAAAAACTTAGCACATTATAGCAGGGAAGTCTATTTTTAATCTGTAGCAAGTGTTTTAGATGGAACAATGTGGAGCTTTACATGAATCCCAAGCAGTTATCGTATTTTATCCCCTTATAAATTTCCTGATTGGATTATTGAGTTTTATTCTTTTTAAAAAACTTTGGCCAGGACCTCTTTTTACTCTTTTAGGGGGGATGATTAGCTCAATCATCTTTCTAGACAATACATTCTGGCTCTGGATTATTGTGTATACGCTTGTTAGCCTATTAGGGTCAGCGGCAGGAATGGGGATTGAAAAGATAAAATACTCTAAGGTTAAAGTTACACTGAAGGTATTTATCAGCTTGGTCGGAGTACTAATTGCAAGTCTAAGTCTTGTTGTACTATTATTTATAATGGCAATGACCCCTGATAAATCTGAAGAGAGAAAGGTTATGGTAGGCGGAACAATATTTGGAGATGCATTATAATGAGAGCGAATTTGAAATTTACGATGTTTTATATGATAACATGGGTAACTACACTCTATTTGATTATGCAGCGAAAGTTCGTAATTTAAATACCGGTGAAGAATTTTTAGTTTACTATAACGAACAAGCTGGTCAAATGGAGGATACGTTAAAATATGAATTAGAATAAATACCGATGGTTTGTTACTTTAAAATTTCTGTTAGCTATGTCATGTTCGTCAATAAAGTGTTTGTAGAAGACCATGAGTCAAATTCCTCGATAAAGATAAGGAGGGGTTAGGCTTTTTTTATTTCCGAAAATATTGAAATCACTCCATTGGTAAACTATTAGGCAGCAAGTTGTAAATTACAAGGCAGCTGCTGATAAAAACATATCAAAAGTGGTACAAAAAATTATTTCATGTTTGTGAATTCCACCCTTGTTTTTGGAGCGCAAAATTAGTTACGGTATGGCTCAATTTTCCCTCGCTCGCAATTTGCAAATCAAAATAACAATGACAACCAGGATTATCTCAAGCCAGTTATAAATTGCTTGAAAAATAAAGATAACAATGCTTAACTAGTGTATATAGTGATTATGTATTATATACATAGCAAGAAATCAATGGCATTTTCAAAGTTTATTTTAACTATATTTTCAAAGCTTAATGCCAGGTACAATAGATACACGCTTTAATGAAAAGGAGGTATCTGCATGCAAATCATTATTTCTAACAGATCAAAAGAACCTATCTATGAACAGATTTTCAAACAAATTCAGACTAAAATATTGTCAGGTGAACTAAAAGAAGGAGCCGCTTTACCATCAATAAGACAATTGGCTAAAGATTTAAGAATTAGCGTTATCACTACTAAACGGGCATATGAAGAACTGGAGAAAGCAGGGTTCATATACCTAATTGTGGGGAAAGGTTCATTTGTAGCAGAGCAAAATTTAGAGGTTATTCGAGAGAAAAAATTGCAAGTAATTGAAGAGCAATTAAGTGCGGTTATCTCCAATAGTAAGGAAATTGGGTTATCTTATGAAGAATTACAAGATCTATTAAGGTTGTTGTTTGAGGAGTGAGAGGTATGGAAAATGTAATTGAATTTCATGGCGTATCCAAAAGTTTTGAGACGTTCTCTATAGATAATATAGATTTACAGATAAAACAAGGATATACAACAGGATTTATTGGTCCAAACGGATCTGGAAAGTCAACGATGATTAAGTTTATGATGAACTTATTACAACCAGATAAGGGAAAGGTAAGCGTGTTTGGACTGGATTATGCCACCCATGAAAAAGAAATTAAAAACCGGATAGGCTTTGTATACGACAGCAATATATATTATGAATCCCTGAACTTGAAGGATATTAGTAAAATTGTTGCTCCAGCTTATAAACAGTGGGATAATAAGCAATTTAATAAGTACATTAACCAATTTGAGCTGCCTTTAAATAAATCTATTAAAAATTTTTCTAAGGGAATGCAAATGAAAGCTTCTATAGCTATTGCCTTATCACATAATGCGGAATTAATTATTATGGATGAGCCGACCGCAGGGTTAGATCCCACATTTCGCAGGGAATTATTAGACATTTTTCAAGAATTTATGGTAAATGAAGGGAAGAGTATATTTTTTTCAACGCATACTACAAGCGATTTGGAGCGTTTTGCTGATTATATTGTACTGGTTGATAAAGGGGAAATTCTTTTTCATCAACCTATGGATAAGTTACAGGAACAATATGTCTTGGTTAAAGGAAGCACGGATTTGCTTGACAGGGATACGGAAGCGCATTTCATTTACATAGAGGAGTCTCAAGGCATCTTTCAAGCTTTATCAAAAGATGCAGGAGAGGTACAAAAAGTTTTTGAAGATCACGTTGTAATAGAGAAAGCTTCTTTAGATGAAATCATGTTTTATATGAAATCTGCACATAGGAATGGGGGTAATTGATTAATTATAAACATCGTTGGCCGTCATATCTGTTTTTCTCCGCTGCTCTTGATTCTCAGATCATCTAATTACCGGTGTTTGATAAATTTTCCCAAGTAAATAGGACTGCAGAAATAATGAAGATACATTGAAGACTTTAATAAAACATTAAGGTCTTTTTTTGTTAAAAAATGAGAATTTCAGAAAACAGTATTGTGTATACTGGTGATTGAGTATATAATGTATATATTGTATATGGACTATTTGATTGTATAGATACATGGAGGCGGTTATGGTGACAGAAATTAAAGATAAAATTTGGTTAAATTTATCCCAGTGTAATCGTCCGTAAAACTCCCACTTCAAACCTTCAAGTCAGATCGAGAAAGTTTAGGTGGAAGAGAACGGCGCTAACACCTAAGGTTCGTTCAACTTACAATCAGTGGGGAATGAGGAAAAAACCTCATTGATTGAAGATTCACTTTATAAAAGCACTACTCAAAAACATCTAATTTATAATAAGGAGTGAGAACAATAAACAACATAGTCGAATTTAAAAATGTAAGCAAACATTTTAAAGATTTTTCGTTAGAGGATATTGATTTACAAGTAAAAGAAGGCGAAATAACAGGATTTGTGGGAAGCAATGGAGCAGGAAAAACAACTACTATGAAGTTGATGATGAATCTATTGCAACCAGATGCAGGCGAAATAAAGATATTTGGAAAGGATTATACCGGTCATGAAAAGGAAATCAAGGAGCGCATAGGATTTGTCTATGATCGTAATGTCTTTTATGAAAATTTAAATCTAAAGGATATTCGTAAAATTATCAGTCCAGCCTATAAAAATTGGAGTGATAGTCGATTTTATGATTATATCAAGAAATTTGAACTTCCGTTAAACAAGGCGATTAAATCCTTTTCTAAAGGGATGCTGATGAAAACCTCTTTGGCGATGGCATTGTCTCATGATGCTGAATTTATTATGATGGATGAACCGACAGCTGGTTTAGACCCAGTTTTTCGAAGGGAGTTATTGGATATTTTAAAAGAAATGATGGCAGATGGGAGGAGAACGATCTTCTTTTCCACTCATATAACCAGTGATCTGGAACGAATTGCAGACAATATTACATTCATTCAAAAAGGAGAGATTCTTTTCAACGAGTCGATAAGGAATATACAGGAGCGTTATGCATTAGTTAAAGGAAATATCAATCTACTAGATCACGATATTGAAAAGAATTTTATAAGTATGGAACGTTCTTCGACTGGATTTCAAGGAATAACAAATCATGCAGAAAAAGTAAGAGGATTGTTAGGAAATCAAGTGGTTATGGAAGACGTATCCTTAGAAGATATTATGTTTTATACGAAAGGGGCGAGTAAACAATATGTTTAACTTGATAAGAAAAGATTTTGTAATACAAAAAACACAAATACTACTATTTATTCCATTTATTATGTTCTTTGCCATCTTTGCCGATCATATGAGTCCAGCCTTTGTTTTTTTCTTGGCAAGTACATATATACCTTTAAATGGATATATTTATGATGAGCAGGTAGAATCTAATATTCTTCTTAATTCTTTACCATATACGCGAAAAGAGATTGTTGCTGCAAAATATATTGGTGCGCTTGCATATATGATTTTATCAATTGGTATAGCTAGTATCATTCTCTATCTTTTTAACTATGAATTTATGATAAGGGATATATCTATAGCTATAGGGTTATTCTTCATCTTCTCTGCTTTTGCCTTTCCATTGTTTTATATATTAAAGCCTGGTTATATAGGTGCAGTGGTCCTGGTTGGAGTGATTATTACAGCAGTTGTTCTACCACCTTTTTTCCGGTTCCTGGCGGAAAACCTAACTGTGATTACAGATTTTCTTACAAGCTTGTCGACCATAACTCTTTACCTTAGTGGCGCAGTTATCTCAATTATGCTTTATCTGACTTCCTGGATGGTCAGTCAATTTATTTATCAGCGGAAGGTGTTTTAAGTGGGGGGATTACATCATGTCCTTAATATTAGAAACGGACGTTTAACTTTACAACCTTTTAAATAGGAGCATTTAGAATAAAAGATTTAGCAAATAATATAGAAGTAGCGAATATTCTAGGCCTTCCACACCCATACGAATTGAAATATGCTGAGAATTGGATTCCTTGAATTCCCAAGGAACGGAATACGAATATTAATGGCTTCATTTATTGCGTTAAAGGGTATAATATTTTAACTGGAGATCACCAAAATAATGATAACAGAAGAGTGGGAATTATGGATAAGATATTATATAAATTAGCCAAATTGATCGGTAGTAATGAAAAGAAAATAATAATCGGTATTTCGGGTCACGGTGCTTCTGGAAAAACAACATTTGCCAATCATCTGATAGAATTATTGGGACAAGATGATGTGAATTATATTAATACGGACCCTTATATAATTGCCTCTTCTAATATTAGGAAGTATGCTGTTATTAATTATGAATATAAGAATGAATATCATCGTTATAAGATGACAGCCTGTCACCCAGATGCTCATAATATATCAGCTTTAGAACGAGATATACATATGATTAGAGATGGTTTGGACATTTATACATTAGGCGCACACTATATGAAGGGTAATTTAATCTCTTCTCAAAAAAAGATAAATATTATAGAAGCATTCCTGTAATGAAGAAATTTGAGGTTTGAACAAAAAAGAGCCTCTCTGGTATAGTACTGGGTGTCAATGCGCATTGACCCCTAAATTAAAACATACCAAGGAGAGGACTCACCATGAA
>NZ_WOWT01000059.1:0-5685 GCF_009746545.1 Oceanobacillus sp. AG | reverse complement strand
TTTCTTTTTAAAATAATCCTTTAGACCAGTTCAGTTGCCCGGCGGACGGTGACTCCTACGGGAATAGCACGAGTCCGAAGACCCCGCAGGAAGCGGTTTTCTTCCGAGGAGGCTGAGGCCGTGCCCGGCCGTGCCCGTGGAAAGCATCCGTCCGCCGGGCAACTGAACGGTAATTAGAACGCCAATAAAATGAATGCTCAAAATACTTACGCTGAATGAAAGTGTTTGGTAAGTTCCTGTTGGTTGTTAGGGATACAGCAAGAAATCCAGACGTTGGGGCGTCTGGATTGGGTGGGTCGTTTTTGGTTTTGGGAATGATTAGTAATTGACTTCGACTGGAATATCACGGTCGAATTCGTCTCTTACCATTTGCATAATCCGCAAGGCTTCTTCATCGGATAATTCATCTGCTCGGACATGTACATGAACCTTTTCGCCAGCAGTGTTTCTCACTAACACATCTTCATATCCGGCTTCAGCAAGTATTGATTCCTCGAGAATTTCTTCCTTCATCTCCACTGTCTCTATTTCATCAATTCCTTCTAATGCATTATTTTTTTCTTCGATACTTGCTGAACCAGAAGCTACGATCGACTCAAGGCGGGATCTTTCCCTGCTCCGGTCATCTTGCACCTTCATACGAATCGTTGTAAATAATTCATCCTCAGCAACATTTGTAATATCGGTAACCTCTGCTTCAGCCAATTCTTCTGAAGTGGAATCTGTTTCAGCTACGTCTTCTTTTAATTCATCTTCTTGATTAATAAAGGCTAGGTCACCTTCATTCGGCGACATAATATAATACACACTCAACACAATTAATAAACTTAACATCGTCAACAACCAAACCGTCTGTTTTTTTAACATCATTCTCCTCCTTAGTCTTTAGGCATAACAGAAATTCGATGGGAAGGAACATCCAGGACACTGGAAATTGCTTCGATGATCCAACTTTTTACACTCGGTTGTTCTGCACCCTTTGCTACAACAAATACTCCTCTTACTTCCGGCCGTTTCGTTTGAACAAGGAGCGGCTTTTCCGTATCTCCTTGACGTACTAAAACGACTTGCGTATCTTCTGTATGATCCTCTACTTGTCTTGTACCACCACTTTGGTCTTCCTCATTAGTCGTTTGCGCTCCTGATATTAAGTTACGCTCGTACACTTTGACATCGGAGGAATCGAGATTAACCATCACTTCTGCTTCAGAAACTCCTTGAATCTTATTAAGCATTGTTTCTAAATCTTGTTGGTACCCATTTGCAAGTTGTTCCATATCTGCTACTGCCTCCGATGATGTTTCCCCCGACTCTGCTTGCTGTTCTGTTATTTCAGGTTCGTAATGAAATTCTGTTTCTTCCGGGTCGTCTTTTTGGAATAAATTACTGATGAGCAGCAGCAGCACACCGATTAAACCAAGAATAATAAAGTATTTTGGCCGTAGTGGCTTTTTCTGTCCTGACTCTGCAGAAAATATTTTATCAATAAATCGTTTCAAGATGCCCCCCCTTCCCAGTAAACAGTAATTTTTTTATCTTGCAGCTCCCAGCGATCCCTCAGTAGTTCGACAATAGGTTCGTCCGCTTCTTCCAGTTCTTGGTCTTCTTCCGCGTTGATTACTATTTTCTCGACTGGTTTTATTTGTCCCTCCCTAGCCGTCGATTTTTCCAGATAGACAATTACTTCATCTAGTCCTTCATACGTTTTCTCTGCTTCATCTGCAAAGACAAAGCTAATGTCTGTTATGCGGGCATCGTATTCTGTCTGTAATGCTTCGTCTGTAAGGGATGTGAGTTGGACAGCCATTTCTTCTAAAATATATGCATCATGAGTCGATTCTATTTCACTTTTTTGCAATTCAATGGAATCTTGAACTTCCTCCATTTCACCTCCTGTATCAAAAATGCTTCGGTACGTATCAGCAACAGCTTGCTCGAAGTCCAAATTAAACAAGGAAAATATCGGTGATAGTAAAATGAGAATTAAAATGAGACCTAAGACAAGTTTGATATATTTTCCCATTGATAAATTAGGGATGAGTAAATCAATAATCGTTGCTACCAATATAAAGATAATAATTTGTGTAATCCAATTCGTTAACATTTCCATTCCAATCACACTACCTTAAGAGAAGGGTTAGATTACTTGCCGCAACAATCAAAACGATCGCAAGCAGAAACATAAACGAAACTGCTAACAAACAAGCTAAAACATAGAGTATATAAGTGCTTAACGCCTGTAATGTCGTAATGATCGGTCCTTTCCCAAGCGGTTCTAGAACAGCAGCGGCCACTCTGTAAATAAATGCGATAACTAAGATTTTTATAGCAGGAAACAGACAAATTAATAAAATAATTAGCAACCCAACAATTCCCAAGGAATTTTTAAGTAATAATGTAGCGGTTAATATCGTGTCTGCTGCATCTGTGAACGTTCTTCCAATTACCGGAATGAAGTTCCCTGTAATGAATTTAGCTGTCCGCATGGCGACACCGTCTTGAACAGCACTCGCTGCCCCTTGCACAGACATAACTCCAAGGAAGACGGTCAGCAAGACCCCGAGACTGCTTACTGTGATAGACCGAAGTAAATTCGCCAGATTTGTAACTTTATAGTTTTCTGAAATGCTGCTAATAATGATAAGCAATGCTGCGAAGGATAATAATGGTAAAGCGAAAAATGAAATAAATACACCCGTGAAATGAATGAGAAATATAATTATCGGATGAAAGAAAGATACAGCAAATACATTTCCAAATGTCGCCATTAATCCCAGAATGAGCGGTAGCAAGCCGATCATAAAACTGCTCATCGTATCAATTGTTTGTTTTGCGTAAGTGATTACCGTATAGAAACTTGATAAGGCAATGAAAATCAGGACGAGAAAGACAATGAAATAAGCAATTTTACTAACAGTGCTTTTTTCAAATGCGGCATGCATCGTCTGCAGAATGATAGAAAAAATGGTAAGCAGCAACAGACTGCCTAATAATTTTCCGTTATAAATCAATTCATGGAACAAAAAATCAAGAAGTCCGAGTGCGATTTCTTTAAATGAAAGACTGTCCAAATTTTTCACAATATCGATGAAAGATGTCCGTTCTGCATTAGGAATATAACCGCCATATTCACTGGCAAGCGTTTCCCAATAATCCTCAACTGCATCCAAGGATATTTCTTCAAGTAATTGTTCATTCAGCTCAAAATTTTCTTGCCTATCTCCTTCTGCTTGTACCGGGATTCCGATCCAGAAGCTGCATAAGAATACAAATAAGATGAAACCCGTTTTTCTACTCATATGATTGCTCCTTAAACTGTTGGAAGGAAACTAACGATTGCTTCAATAACGGAGGTAATAATTGGAATGGCGAGCAGTAAAATAAATATTTTTCCGGCGAGTTCGATATTTTTTGCAACCGACTGTAAACCGGCATCTTGTGTCATACTCGCCCCCAGTTCTGCAATATAAGCAATCCCGATTATTTTTAAAATCGTTTCTAGATACAATCCAGGAACATTTGCTTGATCTCCCAACGATTGGATTACTTGGAATATTAAGCGGATTTGCCCGATGACACTTGCGAATATCATGATGCCAACAACAATAACAATGAAAAAGGCAAAGGTCGGATTCACATCTTTTAATAGGATGAAAAGAATGCTTGCAATAATGGAAACAATAACAATTTGTAATATATCCATATTTTATCTCCTAAGGATTTATTACT
This sequence comes from Oceanobacillus sp. AG, assembly GCF_009746545.1. Classification (NCBI taxonomy): domain Bacteria; kingdom Bacillati; phylum Bacillota; class Bacilli; order Caryophanales; family Bacillaceae; genus Oceanobacillus; species Oceanobacillus sp. AG. Next base: position 1,956 of record NZ_WOWT01000059.1, on the reverse strand, counting down.
TGTCCTTTTTAAAACAGGAATACCGATTTAATCTGATTAAATAAATCACGCAGTCCATTAATGACGATATAAAGAACGATAATAAATCCGATTAAAGTAGCGAATTGGGCAATTTCTTCCTTTCCCATCTGCTTTAATATCGTATGGATAAGCGCTACAATAATGCCTATGCCTGCGATTTGGAAAAGAACAGATACATCGGTGAGCATGGTCATACCCCTTTCTCGCTATAAAAGCAATAACACGATAAATATTCCTGTTAAGACGCCTAAGCTTCTCGCTAAGTTACTATATTTATAAGATTCATCCCGCGCTTCTTCCAATTCCCGGTCCAAATGGGTTAAAGCAAGCCGGATTTGTTTCTGCTGCTGAATGAAATCGTGCTGGCCTAGTGAATTTCCGAATTGTTTCAGAACTTCAATTTCATTTTTCTTTAAACTCGTCATCTTTCTCAATTCTTCCGTTTTTTCATTCCAGATGACATTGAAGTCGATTTCCTGTTTAAGCATTGCTTCACTGAGTGACTGAAAAAAATGACTGATCGGATGTGGTAACTGGCGGGAAATCGTTTGGAATGCGAGTTGTAAAGGGGTTTGACTGTACGTGATTTCTGCTTCAAGCAATTGTAGAGCGCTTTCTAACTGCCTGATATGCTGCGGACGTTTCTCAAAGCGAATGCTGAAGTATAAACCTATACAAGTAGTCGCAATAACAAGTATGATTGCTCCTAACCATTTCATCACAAGCCATCTCCAAATGATTGAATGCGCTCGCCCGCTTCGTCAAACACTCGAATTTTTTGTCTTTCGGATCTGCGCTCCCCTAAAACGACAAACCGCTTAAATGTGCGCGTCTCGATGAGTTCACGGACAAGGGGCCGTTTCCTTAAATCTTCCAGCGATTGGCCATGGATCGAGCAAACAACAGTTACTCCAGAGTGGATCGCTTCGTTTAAAGCGTTGATGTCGTTACTTCCACCAATCTCATCAACGACTAGCACTTCTGGAGACATCGATCGGATCATCATCATCATTCCTTCAGCTTTTGGACAGCCATCCATTACATCTGTCCTGCTTCCTAAATCATGCTGAGGAATCCCTTGAATTGCTGCTCCAATTTCAGAGCGTTCATCAATCACGGCAACTTTTCTGCCTGATTTATCTTTCCATCCGCTAGATGCAAGCCGGGTGATATCACGAATTAAGGTTGTTTTTCCAGACTGGGGCGGGCCAATTATTAATGTGTTTTCGTACGATTTGGTGTAGAGTACAGGCATAAGTGATTCGGCCACCCCTAATTTCTGTCGTGCAATACGGATATTGAAGAAAGAAATATGTTGTATTGCTTTTACTGATCCTTCCCGTGTATTCACCTTTCCCGCGATACCAACTCGATGACCGCCTTCTATCGTAATAAAGCCCTCGCGCAATTCATTTTCCATACGATACAAGGAAAATTCACTTAATTGATTTAGCAAAAAAACACCCGTCCTCTTGTCAGGGACAATTGTTGTTATCCATTCCACTTGATCTTCAAAAATCAGTTCTACTGGTTGATAAAGACGGCAGCGTATCTCTTCCAGCCTGTCCCAGCGCTTGCCAACTTTTAAAGCAATATGACTCTTCATTTCTGGTGGGAAAATCCGTAAAATCTCTTCCATCATAATCTCCTACTCCTCTTCTATTGCATTCGAGACTATATAGAAAATGTATGAATCATAAAACAAAATATGATTACATACAAAAAAACAGGGCTACATCCTGTGGAATGCTACCCTGTTTTCTTACCTTCTTATATAAAGTGAAACTTCATTCAGTGGGGAATTCCCTCCCCCACTGAAACAATCATGGCTACGCTTTGCGTATCCACAAACTATAATGAAAATAAATCCTAAGCCCAATCAGAGTATTACTCATGCAAATTATGGGAATTGATATAACAACAATACGACCAGGC